>NZ_JAFMPL010000099.1:0-31279 GCF_019038455.1 Nocardia noduli | reverse complement strand
GCCTTGCAGCGCCTCGGGGAGCTCAAAGCGCAGGGTGTGTTGGACGAGAACGAGTTCAATGCCATGAAGGCAAAGATCTTGGCGTCCTGACCGGTGGGCGACGCGCCGACGCGAGCGGGCGCGGGCCTGGTCCTCGCGGTTCTCGGCGCGGGCCAGTTCCTGATGACCCTGGACAGTTCCGTGATGAATGTGTCGATGGCGACGGTGGCCGCCGACGTCGGCACCACGATCACCGGTATCCAGACCGCGATCACGCTGTACACGCTGGTGATGGCGACCCTGATGATCACCGGCGGCAAGATCGGCGCGATGCTCGGCCATCGCCGCGCGTTCGGGATCGGGCTGGTGATCTACGGCATCGGCTCGACCACCACCGCGCTCGCGCCGAATCTGGCGATACTGCTGCTGGGCTGGTCCCTGCTCGAAGGCCTCGGCGCGGCGCTGATCATGCCCGCGATCGTGTCGCTGGTCGCGTCGAACTTTCCGTCCGAACGCCGCGCGGGCGCATACGGGTTGGTGGCCGCGGCGGGTGCGGCGGCGGTGGCGGTGGGGCCGCTGCTCGGCGGCGCCGTCACCACCTTCGCGTCCTGGCGTTATGTGTTCGCCGGTGAGGTCGTACTCGTCGTCATGATCCTGGCGGTCCTGCGGCGTATCGAGGACGCGCCGGCCTCCTCGGCGGTGCGCCTGGACATCGTCGGCTCGGCCCTTTCGGTGCTCGGGCTGGGCATGGTGGTGTTCGGTGTGCTGCGTTCGAGCGAGTGGGGGTGGGTGCAGTCCAAGCCGAACGGCCCGCAGGTGTTCGGGTTGTCGCCGGTGGTGTGGCTGCTGATGGGCGGGCTGGTGGTGCTCTACGGGTTCATGCGCTGGCAGATCAGGATGACGGCGAAGGGCCGCGAGCCGTTGGTGCGCCCGGGCATCCTGCGCAACAGGCAATTGGGGGGCGGGCTCACGATGTTCTTCGCCCAGTTCCTGATCCAGGCCGGTGTCTTCTTCTCGGTTCCGTTGTTCCTGTCGGTGGTGCTCGAACTCAGCGCGCTGGAGACGGGTCTGCGGATCCTGCCGTTGTCGGCCGCGTTGGTGCTGGCTGCGGCGGGAATTCCGAAATTCCTGCCGGACGCGAGTCCTCGGCGTGTGGTCCGGGTTGGACTGGCGTCGATGATCGTCGGGATCGTGATGCTGGTGGCCGGGGTCGATCCGGCGGCCGACGCGAGCGTGGTGATGGTGCCGATGCTGTTCATGGGGTTCGGGTTGGGTGCGTTGTCGTCGCAGCTGGGGGCGATCACGGTGTCCTCGGTGGCCGATTCGGAGAGCGCCGAGGTCGGCGGATTGCAGAACACCGCGACCAATCTCGGTGCGTCGCTGGGGACCGCGCTGATCGGCTCGATTCTCATCGCGACGCTGACCGGTTCGGTGCTCGCCGGTATCGAGGACAATCCGGCTGTCCCGGCTTCGGTGGCCGAGCGCGCGTCCACCGAACTGGCCGATGGCGTGCCGTTCCTGTCGACGCCGCAGTTGCAGGACGCGCTGACCTCCGCGGGTGTCACCGGTCAGCCGGCCGACGCGGTCGTCGAGATCAACGCCGATGCCAGGCTCGACGCGCTGCGGGTGGCCTTGGCGGTGACCGCGCTGCTCGCCATCGCCGCGCTGTTCGCGACCGGCCTGTTGCCTCGGCGCGCGATCGGTCGCGCCCGAGCAGCGTCGGAGCCGTGACACCGACGTGAATCCCTGCGTGGGACAGGTCTATTCGTCGCCGTCGCGGCCGCGCAGGAACCCGCCGACGGCGGTCTCGTCGAGAGCGAAGGCCTTGACGATCGCGGCCGCGCCGACGATCACGAGCGACAGCACGAAAAGCCAGCTGATCGAGGTGAACGCGAGCCCGAGCGGACCGAATTGCTCACGCGCGTTGGCCGCCAGGCGAGGCAGCACGACCCGGCCCGCGATGTGCACCAGGCACAATCCGATCGCGGTGAGAACTCCCGAGGTCCAGAGCAGCCGTCCGTTCAACGCGCCCTTCGTCAGCAGGAAGGGCACGAGAATCCACACGAAGGACCAGACGATCAGCTCGATCACCAGCGACAGCGGCGGGCCGACGTAGGCGATCCGGCCGAGTTGGCGGGTCTGGCCGACCACCCCTGCGGCGAGGGCGACCGTCAGCAGCGCCGCCAGCCACCGCCACGCGTCACGCCCGCCGATAGCCGGGACCTTCCACACCACCTGATACAGGCGTCCGAGCGCTCGCGCGAAGGAGGTGCCGCCGATCAGGACGACGAACAGTCCGACCACGCCGAACGCCGCGACCGTGGGGTCGGCGACGGTGGTGTCGGGGCCCGCGCCCAGGGCCGCCGAATCGAATCCGAACTGGTCGCGAATCGTGTTCTCCGCGGCGTCCCAGCCGCTGATGACCGAGGCGGCGATGATGACGGGTAATACCGAGGTGAATATCTGCGCCGCCAATGCCAGCGAACGATCGGCGATCTGGATATCGGCGAAACCCTCGAGTACTCGGCGGAGGGTGCGCCCGTAGGGTGTTCCGCGTAGCAGGCCGGTCACCGACTGGGTGCGGGCCAGCGACATTTCCCGGGCCAACGCCATCGATAATTTCACGGACCGCACCCTGGCTCACTACCCTTCGTCGTGAACGGGTCGGAGTCGCCCGACCGAACCAACTGGAATCGACGCTACGCTGTCGCGGCATCGGCTACGCCCCGTCGGCTATTCATTGTTACGGTCCCGACCCGGACATATCCGCCACGAAACCCGTGCGGCGGTGGAAAAGACACCTCATGCGTCACACGTGTGCGAGGATCGGTACACGGGCACATCGGGTCATCCGCGCGATCGGGATGGCATGTGTTCCGTTCATTTCCAGGTATCGCATCGATATGACGCACACGGATTCTCCGACGAATTCAGGAGCAGACCGATGATATCGAGGAAGAGTGTTTGTGGAATCGCCGCCACGGCGGTCGTTCTGACGATGATCACCGCATGCGGATCCGACAGCGATTCGGATTCGTCGGCGTCGGCGACAACGGCGACGACGACCACCGCCGCCACCGCCACGTCGAGTTCGACGAACGACATGCGCAGCAGTATCGCCGCCACCGCGTCCTCCGCGGTGAGTTCGGCGCTGAACACCGCGCAGCAGGCCATCCAGAACACCATCAACGCCGCCGTCGCCGCCGCGCCGATCAGCTTCGACAGCGGAAGTTCCGACCTCGGGGCGCTGGATGTGGCGACCATCAACGCGGTGGCGATCCCGCTCAAGGGCAACGACACAAAGGTCCGCGTCACGACCTACGGTCCGGATCTGGCCTTGGCGAAAGCGCGCGGCGACAACGTCGCGGCCGAACTGGAATCGGCGGGAGTGGACAAGGATCGCATCACCGTGCGCGCCGAGACCGCGCCGAACGATCCGGACGTCGCCGTCGACAACGCCAAGATCGAGGTCGTCTCGGATTAGCCGCGAGCCGACGAACTCAGCGGTGCGAGACCACGTCGGGGAAACGGTGCCGCAGCCGGTCCATGTATCGGCGCACGTCCCGTAGCTCGGTCTCGAGCCGCCGGGTGGCGGAACTTCCGGAACCGGTCAGGGCGATCTCGCGGGTGAGGCTGCCTACCTGGACAGCGAGCAGCTGCAGGAAGACTCGGGCTTGGGCGCGGTCGGCGTCGTCCATCGATCAGGGCCGATCTGTCGGGGTCGTATCGGGTATGCCCGTGGTTTCGCGGCCGAGGTCCACAGCCGCAGAACCGATTCGGACGGTACCTGTTCCGACGGCGTGTGACGGGCGGATTACGGGGAATCGCAACGGTGTCGAGTTGTTTCGCGCCGGTCGATGGTGGCCAGTGCGAGGTCGGCCCAGCGGATGTTCTCGCGTTCGAAGGCGATACCGCGCAGCAGGGTGAGGTAGGGGCCGACGGCCTCGGCTTCGAGCAGGTAGGTCTGTTCGTTCCGGTCGCCGAGCATCGCGGCCCTGCCCCGTTCGTAGCGGGCCAGTTTCGCTTCGGCCCGGAGTTTGCTGTCGGCGACGGACGCGCGGATCGACGCGGTGTCGCAGACGTCGATCGCTCGGACCTGCACCAGCAGTTCGTCGCGGATGGCGGTGGGTTTCGGCGTTCGGGCGGTGAACGCCCGCAATGCTTCCCAGCCCGCCGGGGTCAGCGAGTGCAGACGTTTGTTCGGCCTGCGTTCCTGTTCGACGACGCGGGTGTGGATGAGTCCTTCCTCGGCCATCCGGTCGAGTTCGCGGTACAGCTGCTGCGGGGTGGCCATCCAGTAGTTGGCGACCGAGGCGTCGAAATCCTTGGCCAGGTCGTAGCCGGAGGCTTCTCCCTCGATCAGCGCGGCCATCACCGCGTTGCGTAGCGCCATCGGCCAAGGCTATCGGCATCTGGACATCGGCGCGGAACCTGGTTAGCGTGCCGGAGACATAGTCAACAAATTGAGTAATCGAGGTGTGGGATGCATCCTTTCCGCAAGGCCGTCGAGGACCGGGACATGGCCGCCGTCGAGGCACTGCTCGCCGAGGAGGTCGTGTTCACCAGCCCGGTGGCGTTCTCGCCGTATCCGGGCAAACCCATCACCGCGGCGATCCTGCGCGCGGTGATGCGGGTCTTCGAGGACTTCCGCTACGTACGTGAGATCGCGGACGAGGGCGGCCGTGATCACGCCTTCGTCTTCGAGGCGACGGTGGCGGGCAAACGTCTCAGCGGCTGCGACTTCCTGCATTTCGACGAGGAGGGCAAAATCGACGACTTCACGGTCATGGTGCGTCCGCTCTCGGCCGCCACCGCCCTGGCCGAGGCGATGGGCGCGCAGTTCGAGCGGATCAAGACCGAGGCCGCGGCCGCGATCGAGAACGGCAGCGCGGGACTGTAGGGGCGTTCAGTCCGCGGCGGCGGTCATCGGGACGGTGATCATGGCGACGATCATGTCGACGATCTCCCCGGAATCGTCGGGCCTCGGTGCCCGCACCCCCGATTCCAGGGTTCGTTCGTAGTCGGCGACGAGTGCGAACAGCACCGTCGCCATGGTTTCCAGGCGTCGCCGACGATGACGCGGGGGCAGATGCGGGAGCGCGGCCGTGAGGCGGGTGGCGATGATGCGCACGGCGGCGCGGTCGGATCCGGCGAGGCGGCGCGCGTCGGCGATCACCGGGTGGGTGCGCACGACCTCGAGGAAACGGCCGTAGTGGCTGACCCCGGAGCGGTCGAGGAGTTCGAGGATCGGGTCGGCCAGCATGGTGACCAGCGCGCGCAGGTCGTGCGCGGTGCCGTCGGCTTCGTGGGCGGCGAGCAGTTCCATGCGGCGCTGCTCGAGCCAGTTCATGCGACGGTCGACGATGGCCTCGATCAGCCCGGTGCGGGAGTCGAAGTAGTAGTGCACGGCCGAGTTGTTGCGCTGACCGGCGGCCGCCGCGATATCGCGCAGCGGTACCTCGACGCCGCGTTCGGCGATGAGTCGTTCGCCGGCGTCGAGCAGCGCCGAGCGCGAATCATCGGTGTGCATGGGCGAACCCTACTAAATCGTAGTCTTGACGATGTTAAGCACTGATGATTAATTGGGGTGGTGCGATTAGAACGCGTTCCAGTCTTGTCCGATATCGGCCGCTCGACGGCGGCCGACGGGACAGCTCTGCGCGCACGAGGCGGCGTCCGATGACCATCGCCGCCGGACCGATCTTCCAGCTGGGCTGGGTGGTACCCGATATCACCTCGGCCACAGCGGAATTCGCCGACCGCTACGGCGTCACCGAATGGTTCGCGCTCGACGAGGTGCGCTTCGGGCCGCGCACCTGCCGCTACCGGGGACGGCCCGCCGACTACACCGTCGCGGTGGCACTCGGCTACGCGGGCGGCCAGCAACTGGAACTGATCGCGCCACGCGCCGGTGACAGTCCGTACTCCGAGTACCTGACCCGATCCGGCGCGGGACTGCACCACATCGCCTACATACCGGACGATTTCGACGCCGCACTCGCCGAAGCGCGCGCCGCGGGCACCGAGATCATCGCCGAGGGCGACCTCGAAGGGGCCGGCATGGAATTCGCCTACCTCGACGGCGGGTCGATCGGCACCTGCGTCGAATTGATGCGACTGTCAGCGCAGATGAAGGCCGTGTTCGACCGGCTCGTCCCCCACGGGCACACGAACCCGTGGGTATAGCGGCCCGGAACCGTATCAGCCACGAAAACTACAGGGACGAAAGGCAATCCAGATGCGATTCACCTATGCCGAGGCCATGACCGACCCGTCGTACTATGTGCCGCTGGCACAGGCCGCCGAAGCCGCCGGATACAGCTCGATCACGGTGGCCGACAGCATCGCGTACCCGAAGGAATCCGATTCGACCTACCCCTACACCCCCGACGGCAATCGCGAATTCCTCGAGGACAAGCCGTTCGTCGAGGCGTTCGTGCTCTCCGCCGCGATCCTGGCGGCGACGACCACCCTGCGCGTGACGCCGTTCGTCGTCAAATTGCCGATCCGGCCGCCGGTACTGGTGGCCAAACAGGCCGCCTCGCTCGCGGCGATGAGCAACAACCGGTTCGGATTCGGCGTCGGCATCAGCCCGTGGCCCGACGACTTCGAGATCATGGGGGTGCCGTTCGAGAAGCGCGGCGCCCGGATGGACGAATGCATCGACATCGTGCGCGGGCTGTGCGCGGGCGGCTACTTCGAATTCCACGGCGAGTTCTACGACCTGCCGCCGATCAAGATCAACCCGGTCTCGACCGAACCGGTTCCGATCCTCATCGGCGGCCACAGCAAACCCGCGCTGCGCCGCGCCGCCCAGCGCGGCGACGGCTGGATGCACGCCGGCGGTGATCCGGCCGAGCTGGACCGGCTGCTCGCCGAACTCGACACGTTGCGCGCCGAGTACGGCACACGCAAGGATTTCGAAGTGCACGTCATCTCGCTGGACGGATTCACCGTCGACGGCATCAAGCGGCTCGAGGACAAGGGCATCACCGATGTCATAGTCGGCTTCCGCAATCCCTACACCACCGAACACGACACCGAACCGCTCGACGTCAAGATCAGGAACCTCACCAAGTTCGCCGAAAGGGTCATCGCCGCGACCGGGAACTGAGACCCGCGAAAGGCCCGGTCGACGTCGATACCGGGACGTGGGATCGACCCGTGCGTACGCTCGGCTACGGCCCGACACGCTGAGTGCGGGAACCGGGCGGCAGGCCGGGTCGGGTGCGAGGCGGGTCGAACCCGTCGGGTGCTCACGTCCACGGAGGTGTCATGAGTTTGGCGGTGCGGCTCGGTGAGCTGCTCGGGGGAACGGTACGCGGGATAGCCGACCTCGGCCCCAGCCACGGATGGACGCTGCATCGGGCGATCCTGTCCGACGGGCGCGACGTGTTCGTCAAATCCGCGCCCGACCACGCCGTGGTCCTCGCCGCCGAAGCCGCGGGCCTGCGCTGGCTGGCCGAGGCCGCGCCGAAGGCCGTACCGCAGGTACTCGCCGTCGACGACCACCTGCTGGTGCTGCCCTGGCTACCGGAGACCACCCCCACTCCCGCCACCGCCGAACAACTCGGCCGCGACCTCGCCCAGTTGCACGCGAACTCCCCCGGCGTGTTCGGCGCACCGTGGCCGGGCCGCATCGCCGAACTACCGCTGGACAATACCGAGGTCCGCGATATCGAGGCGCCGCCCACCGTGAACGGATCGTCGACGGCGGCGCCGACGCTCGGCTGGCCGCGGTGGTACGCCGAATACCGGCTCGCCCCCTTCCTGCCCGCGGCCGCGAAACACCTCGGGACCGAGGGCACCCGGCTGATCGAGCAGGTCATCGACCGCGTCGAGACCCTCGCGGGTCCGCCGGAACCATCCGCGCGCATCCACGGTGACCTCTGGTCGGGAAATCTGCGCTGGAGCCGCGACCGCGCCCGGCTCATCGACCCCGCGGCCCAGGGCGGGCACCGCGAAACCGACCTCGCCATGCTGGCGCTGTTCGGCGCGCCGCAATTGCCCAGGATTCTCGCCGCCTACCAGCAGATCCGTCCCCTGGCCGACGGCTGGCGCGACCGGGTGGCCCTGCACCAACTGCACCCGCTGCTGGTGCACACGGTGCTCTACGGCGCCACCTATCGGGAACAGACCCTCACCGCCGCCGGTACGGCGCTGGCGGCGGGGCACAGTTCATCCCGCGAGTAACGCGCGACGGGTGACCGCGGCGGCCGGGAGAACGATTCCACGGCCGGTTCGGCCACGGTGACGTTCACCGATGTACAGAACACGCCGGGTCCGGTCCGCCTGCGGCGGCCAGGCGCGCATTCGTCACCCGCAGTTGGTGTTCGGTGGCCTCCGCGAGCACGCGGGTCAGGTTCTCGTCGATCCGACCGCACACTCTTCCCCAGTGCAGTGCGACCCGATCGCCGATATCGGCTTCGGTGGCGAGGCGACGCGTGGACGACACCGCGGTGACGGATCGCGTCTCCGGCGCGGACAGGCGTAATCGGGAGCCGTCGAGGAGCAGGCGGCGGCATTCCACGGTGATCTCGTCGCCACGGCGTGCCCGCACCACGGCCCAGGTGATCCGGCAGTCGTCGAGGATGCGCAGTGGATGTTCGCCGGAGCCGACGCCCAGCAGCCGCGACCACGGGTATACGCCGAAGACGTGGAAGCAGTGATTCGGGGCGGCCTCGCGCGCCAGGTCGGAGGTCAGGTGTTTCCAGTAGTGCCCGGCGGCGGGACCGAGCATCGCGAGGAGTTCGTGGGCGAACGCCTCGCGGTCGAGATCGGCGCCGAGACCGCCGCCCAGCCAGTACGACTCGACCAGGCGGCGATCGAGCGGATCGGCGATGCCCGTCATGCGCGCCATCACCCGAAGGTACGGCCACGCGCCGGAGAATCGGCGGGCGGCCGCGCGGACCTGCGCGACGGTGCCCTCCCGTAGCGCGGTCGCGTCCGGTGGGCCGCAGTAGCCGAGATCGTTCGGTGCGTAGGCGAATCGGGCGAACACGTCCGCGCCGCTGCCTGCCGCGACCTCCGGCGCCGAAGCGCTGTTCGTCGGGTGGCCATCGGCCCGCGTGTTCGCTCGACCGCCGATCATCTCCCGGGGCTCGCTCTCAGCAGATCCGCGGCAGCTGCTCGCCCGCGGGCAGGTCCACCACCCGGGTGCCGCCGAGGGCGGTGCGCGCGACCACCATGCCCGGGTGCTCGGCCACGCAGACGCCGATGATCTCCGCTTTGGCGCCGAGGGGATGCGCGCGCATGGCGGCGAGGATCCTGTCCGCGTCCTCGGGGGCGACGAAGGCGATCAGTTTGCCCTCGTTGGCCACGTACATGGGGTCCAGGCCGAGCAGGCCGCAGGCGTCGCGGACCGCGGCGGGCACGGGCAGTCTGCGTTCGGTCAGCGATACGCCGACCTTCGCGACCCCCGCGATCTCGTTGAGGGTCGCCGCGACCCCGCCCCTGGTCGGATCGCGCAGGACGTGGATATCGGCGCCGGTCGCCAGCATCGCCGCGACCAGGCCGTGCAGCGGCGCGGTGTCACTGCACACGGTCGTCCCGAATTCCAGACCTTCCCGGCAGCTCATCACGGCGATGCCGTGTACGCCGATATCGCCGCTGACCAGGACGACGTCACCGGGACGCGCCCGCTGCGGCCGGATATCGACGCCGTCGTCGAGCACGCCGATACCCGCGGTGTTGATGAAGATGCCGTCGCCGTGTCCGGCGTCGACCACTTTGGTGTCACCGGTGACCAGCGTGACCTCGGCGGCGAGCGCGGCCGTGCCGACGGCCTCGGCCACGTGCGCGATCTCGGCGAGCGCGGTCCCCTCCTCGAGGATGAACGCCGTAGAGAGCACCATCGGCCGCGCGCCGGACATGGCCAGATCGTTGACCGTCCCGTTGACCGCGAGATCACCGATCGAGCCGCCGGGGAACACCAGCGGTTTGACCACGAAGGAGTCGGTGGAGAACGCCAGGTGCGCCCCGCCGATCGTGACGACCGCGGAATCGCCGAGACCGGCGTCGGCGGCCGCGCCGAAGGCGGGCAGGAACAGATGCTCGATGAGTTCACCGGACATCGCGCCGCCGCCGCCGTGGCCCATCACGATGGTGGGCGAATCACGCAGCGGCATCGGGCAGACCCATCCGTTCATGTCGACGGCGGGTTCCCCGGCGCCCCCCATCGGCTCCTTACGCATGCGCCACCTCCGCCGGCAGGTCGAGTCGGCGGTACAGGTAGTACGCCGCGCAGGCGCCCTCGGAGGAGACCATGGTGGCGCCCAGCGGATTTCGCGGTGTGCACTGCTTGCCGAAGGCGGCGCACTCGTGCGGTTTGATCAGCCCTTGCAGTACTTCGCCGGAGCGGCAGATCGCCGATTCCTCGGTCCGCAGATCGTCGACGGAGAACCGCTGTTCGGCGTCGTAGTGCCGGTAGCGCGGGGACAGTCGCCAGCCGCTGCGCGGGATGACGCCGATCCCGCGCCAGGCGCGGTCGGTGACCTCGAAGACGTCGGCGAGCATGGTCTTGGCTGCCGGATTGCCCTCGGCGCGCACCGCGCGGGGATAGGCGTTCTCCACCTCGTGCCTGCCCTGTTCGAGTTGGACCACGGTGCGGCGGATGCCCTCCAGGATGTCGAGCGGTTCGAATCCGGTCACCACCATCGGCACCCGGTACTTCTCGGCCAGCGGCGGATATTCGGCGGTGCCCATCACGCTGCATACATGTCCCGCCGCCAGGAACGCCTGGACGCGACACTCCGGCGATTCCATGATCGCGGCGATGGCAGGGGGTACCAGCACGTGCGAGACCAGCAGCGAGAAATTCTCGATGCCCAGCTTCTTGGCCTGGTAGACCGTCATCGCGTTGGCGGGCGCGGTGGTCTCGAATCCGATGCCGAAGAACACCACCTGCCGATCGGGGTTCTCCTTGGCGACGGTGAGCGCGTCCAGCGGCGAGTAGACGACGCGGACGTCGCCGCCTTCGCTCTTGACCCGGAACAGGTCGCGTTCACTGCCCGGGACGCGGAGCATATCGCCGAAGGAGCAGAAGATGACGCCGGGCGTCGCGGCGATCTCGAGCGCTTTGTCGATCACTTCGAGCGGGGTGACGCACACCGGGCATCCCGGTCCGTGGATCATCTCGATCTCGTCGGGCAGTAATTGGTCGATGCCGTGGCGGATGATCGAATGGGTTTGTCCGCCACAGACTTCCATGATCGCCCAGCGACGGTTGGTCGCCGCGTGGATCTGGTCGAGCAGATTCTTCGCCAGTTCCGGATCACTGAATTCGTCGAGATATTTCATGACGTCACCTCCGGGTCGTCGTCACGGGTTTGCGAATCGGTGGGATCGGGGAGTCCGGCCTGTCTGGCGGCGAGGGCGAACCCGTCGCCGAATTCCTCGTTCAGCACACCGAGATGTTCGAATTCGGCCAGGGTGCGCAGCGCGGACTCCTCGTCCAGCCGTTGGATGGCGAACCCGACGTGGACCACCACGTAGTCACCGACGACCGCGTCGGGAATGTATTCCAGGCACACATCCTTGTGCACGCCGCCGAAGTCGACGGTCGACATCAGCGTGCCGTCACGTTCTCGCAGGCTGAGCACTTTCCCCGGAACTGCCAGGCACATCGTTGCCTCCTTCCGCTCAGCCCGCGTTACCCGCGAGCAGTTGCCCGAACGAGAGACCGCCGTCGTTGGGTGGCAGCCTCCGATGGGTGATGACGTGAAAACCTTTCTCGCGCAGCAGTCTTCGCGCGGTCGACAGCAGTAGCGCGTTCTGGAATACCCCGCCGGTCAGCGCGACGGCGGTGGTCTCGGCCGCGAATTCGGCCGCGAGCTCGACGATCGATCCGGCCACGGCGGCATGGAAGCGCGCACCGATCACGCCCGCGGGGATGCCGGTGAGCACGTCGGTCACGACCTCGGCGATCACCGGGGCCGGGTCGATCCCGACGGGGTCGGTCGAGTGATCCATCGTGAAGCGATACCGGCGCGCGCCGGGGTCGACACCGCGCGAGCGTCCCTCGAATTCGATCGCCGCCTGTGCCTCGTAGTCGACGCGGTGGCGTACCCCGGCCAGCGAGGACACCGCGTCGAAGAGACGTCCCATACTCGAGGTCGGGACGCAGCCGAGTCCGGTGCGGAACTGGTGCGACAGGATCGCGCGTTCGTCGGCGGGGCAGGCGCGCACCGAGGGAATCCCCTCGGCCCGGTCGAGTCCGGCGGCCCACAGGTGGGCGAGGGCCATCCGGTAGGGGCGGTGCACGCTCGCGTCGCCACCGGCGAGCGGCACGTATTTCAGGTGGGCCAGCCGCCGATAGCCCTTGTATCCGGCCGCGAGCACTTCACCGCCCCAGATGGCGTCGTCGGGCCCGAAACCGGTGCCGTCGAAGGCGATGCCGAGCACGGTGTCCTCGGCACCGAGGCCGTGTTCGCCCATGACGGCGGCGATGTGGGCGTGGTGGTGCTGCACGGTGCGCACCGGTCGGGTACCGGCGTGCTCGTGTGCCCATCGAGTGGAGCGGTAGCGCGGGTGCGCGTCGGCGATCAGATGTTCCGGTCGCACGCCGGTCAGGGCGCACAGGTGCGCGGTGGCGTCGTCGAAGGCGCGCAGGGTCGCGAGGTCGTCCATATCGCCGATGTGCTGACTGAGCCAGGCGTAGCGGCCGTCGCCGACCGCGCTGGTGTTCTTCAGGTCGGCGCCGACGGCCAGGGTCGGCGGAACCGGCGTCGGCAGGGTCAGCGGCAGCGGGGCATAGCCGCGCGAGCGCCGGACCGGCAGTTCCTCGCCGTCGACGAGTCGGACCACCGAATCGTCGCAGGGCACGAGAATCCGCCGGTCGTGCGACAGCCAGGCGTCGGCGAGACCGGCGAGTCCGGTGCGCGCGTCGCGATCGTCGTAGCAGATCGGTTCGCCGCCGCGATTGCCCGAGGTCATGACCAGATGCTGGGGGCCGGGTTCGTCGCCGGGCAATCCGAACAGCAACAGGTGCAGCGGTGTGTAGGCCAGCAGCACCCCGAGATCGGGTATCCCCGGTGCCACCGATTCCGCCAGCGTCATTCGACCGCCGAGCAGCACGATCGGGCGTTGCGGGCCCGTGAGCAGCGTCGCGGCCCGGGCATCCACGTCGGCGACGGTGCGGGCGCGCTCGAGGTCGGGCACCATCACCGCGAACGGTTTGTCGCCGCGGCGTTTGCGGTGACGCAGGCGGGCGACCGCCGCCTCGTCGGTCGCGTCGCAGGCCAGGTGATAGCCGCCGATACCCTTCACGGCGAGAATTCCCCCGTCGCGCAACAGGTTTCGCGCGGCGGTGATCGGGTCGCCCGGACCGGGCCCGTGGTAGGTCAGGCGTGGGCCGCAGTCGGGGCAGGCGATGGGCTGGGCGTGGAAACGGCGGTCGGCGGGGTCGTGGTATTCGGTCGCGCAGCGCGGGCACATCGCGAAATCGGCCATGGAGGTCCGGGCCCGGTCGTAGGGCAGGCTCGCGATGATGGTGAACCGAGGACCGCAGTTGGTGCAGGTGATGAACGGGTGACGGTAGCGCCGGTCGGCCGGGTCGCGTAGTTCGGCGACGCAGTCCGCGCAGATCGCCACGTCCGGCGAGGCCAGGGTGCGGCCACCGTCGTGGCGGGTGGTGTCCGCGATGTGGAAGCCGGTGCCGCCGCGCACCGCGACGGTGTGTTCCTCGACGGATTCGACGACCGCGAGCGGCGGTGGCCGTTCCCGCAGCCGACGCGAGAAGGCGTCGACCTCGGCGGGCGCGCCCTCGACCTCGACGACCACTCCCGAACTGTCGTTGTACACCCGCCCGGTCAGGGCGAATTCGGCCGCGGTGGTGTAGACGAAGGGCCGGAATCCCACGCCCTGCACCACGCCGCGGACCAGCAGTCGCCTGCGCAGGCGCGCCGCGGTCACGGCTGCTCTCCTCGTCCGAGCAGCCGGAGTCCGGCCATCGCCTCGACCGCGCCCGCCTCGTCGGTCTTCTCCACCGCGAAACCCATGTGGATGATCACCCAGTCGCCCGGTCGGGCCGGATCGTCCTCCAGCAGGCCGATATTGACCTTGCGGCTCTCACCGGAGACGTCGACGAGCCCGATCTGTCCGTGGTAGCCGTCGGGGATCTCCACGACCCGGCCGGGAATGCCCAGACACATGCTCACACCTCCGGTCGGGTCGTGAGCGGTTGCGCCGCCATGAGGTCGGTGAGCACCTCGCCCACCGCGTCGAGGGCGGGCGTCACCGCGGCGGCGACGGGTTCGGACAGTCCGATGCCCTCGGCCACCGTGGCGATCCGGCAGCCGACGACGACCGTCGGCGGCAGCGTGCCGCCCAGCGCGCGGACGCCGGCGAACACCGCGGCCGGATCCATCGCGTGCGCGTCCAGACCCGTCGCGCCGGTGGTGTCGGGGTCTGCGGCGAATACCTCTATCCGTCCCGGCTGCTCCCGTCGCGGCAGCGCGTCGACGAGCACCAGTGCCTGCCACGGGTCGAGCAGGTCGTAGGCCAGGTGCATACCTCGGATGCCGTAGTCGACGACGCGCACGGTATCGGCCGGATAGTGCGGCAGTCGCCGTATCACTTCCGGTCCGAAGCCGTCGTCGCCGAGGAAGATGTTGCCGATCCCGGCGACGAGTATCCGCGCCGTCATCTCACATCCGGCGTATCTTCATGTACCGCTTGACATCCGGTATCGAACGCACGCCCACCAGTACGCCGAATACGGCTCCGGCGGCGACCAGGGCGAGTGCGATGACTCCCACCGTCTCCATGACGGACCTACCTTTCCTCTGTCGGGCCGTCGAGCGGCTCGATCTCGTCGGGCGCGAAATAGAGATAGCGGCCGTACCATTCGTGCAGTTCGGCGGCGGGGTCGTCCTCGATGACCACACCGATATGGGCGTCACCGTCGACGTCCTCGTGCACCGTCACCACCCGTGCGGCCCGGCCGTCGTAGAACAGGTCGTGCGCGTCGGCGCGACGCGACGGACGCAGCCGCACCCGGCTGCCTTTGCGCACCATGACCCCGGCCACGGCGACCGCGTCGGATTCGGGGCGCACGGCGGTGTCTGCGAGTGGATCCCACCAGTCCACGCCCTGCGGGACCTCGGGCACCAGTCCCGGCGGTTGCCGCAGGTGCGGGTCGCGCAGGACGCCGTGCAGTCGCGCCATGGCGTCGGGGGTCATCGCGTCGCAGCGGTCGATGACGGCGGCGGCGTGCGGATCGGTCGCGCGGGCCTGGGCCTTCTCCTCGTCGGTCATCGTCATCACGCGCAGGGTCAGGATCTCGTCGATCTCGGTCGAGTCGAACAGCGGGCCCTCGCTCTGTTCGGCGATCTCGGGGTGGTCGTAGAGGATGATCGGCGAGACGAGCATCAGCCGGTGTTCGCCCGACGGACCGGCGAGCACCGGAAAACATCGGTGCCGGGTGCATTCCGCCGCGGCCCGCTCGGCGTGCGGCGGGGGTTCGAGCAGCGAGTGGAATCGGCCCTCGGCGACTTCGGCGATGATGTGCGCGCCGATCATGGATCGGGCGATGGCGTCGTCGCTGTCGGAGGCGGGCGCGCCGGTATTGGCGAGCGCGAGGTTCGCGCGCAGGAGTCCGTCGACGGGTTCGACCGACAGTGTCAGTTCGCCTCTGAGCCCACACCTGGTGCGTACCACCTGTCCGGCCGGGGTGCCGTCGGCGTGTGTGAGCGGTTCGGTGTCGACGCCGCCGGGGATGTCGAACGGTGTCGTCGCCGCGATCATCGGCACCGGGCCGATGACGATCTCCCGTTCGACGGCCTCGTCCCAGCTGATCCACGTCCGCTCACCCACCGTCAGTTCCGGTACCGGGTTCGCGTCGGCGTCCCGCACCTGCCGCCGCTGCAATTGCAGGAACCTGACGGTCAGGGTGAGCGTGGCCGCTGCGCTCGCTTCGAGCAGACATTGCGCGCCGAGCCCGGCGTCCTCCCCGAATCCGGCTTCGGCGGCGCCCGGCGGTCCGAGCACACCGAACTGCCAGCGCGACTGGTTCTTGCGCGAGTTCGCCCGGTAGGGGTAGAGCAGATAGCCCTCGTACAGCACGGCGTCGGCCACCGCGCGAGCCCTGGCCCGCGCCGCCGCCGTCCCCGCGAGTTCGCGCGTCACGGCGAATCCTGTGCCGGATGGGAGACATCGGTGAGCAGGCGATCGATCGCGCTGTCGAAATCGAGCAGGCCGTGACCGGATTTGAAGGCGGCCAGTGCCGCGATGGTGGCGTGGTTCAGCCGCAGCCAGCCCGCGTCGGGAAAATTCGCGGCGACCAGATCGCGCCACACCGACACCGGCATCGAATACCTGTCCTCGCGATCCCAGGGAATCTGCTGCACGGCGAAACCGCTGGTGCCCCTGATGAACACGGTTCCGCTGAACAGGAAAACCAGGGGAACGACGCCTTCGCGCAACGCGTGCAGGTATTTCGACGCGCTGACCTCGAAGTCGTAGGTGCACGGCAACGGCAGATCCACCTCGGCGCCGCCGCTGAATCCGGGAACCGTGGTGGCGCAATGCATCCAGAGGAACGAGCGTTGGGTGTCGCGCCAGCGTTCCCTGGGTCCGAACAGGTCGGTCAGGCCCGCGCCCTCCTCGTCGGTGTAGGGCCTGCGATGCGGTTCGATCCGCACCTGGGCGCGGAGCACGAGGGCGTGGACCGGTTCGTCGCCGATGGCGGCGATCCCGATCCGCGCCGACAGTGTCGGGGTCACCGCATAGGGCTGCGGGGCCATGCCGAGCACCGCGAAGGTCGTCGCGTACGCCGGACTCACGCCGCACCACCGGGGCGGGCTCGGGCGGAGACCTCGGTGAAGAATTCGTCGAGATAGCGGTGCACGTCCTGGCCACCGTCGAATCCGCGCCACAGCATCCGCATCCGTCCGACGAATTCGTAGCAGGTGTCGATCGGCAGGAGCAGGCACGCGGCGTGCGCGGTGCCGCGCGCCGGTACCCGGATCATCAGCGCTTCGACATCGGGCACGATCACGTCGAGTTCGGGGTGCGCGGC
Source organism: Nocardia noduli (assembly GCF_019038455.1). Classification (NCBI taxonomy): domain Bacteria; kingdom Bacillati; phylum Actinomycetota; class Actinomycetes; order Mycobacteriales; family Nocardiaceae; genus Nocardia; species Nocardia noduli. The sequence continues at coordinate 14,283 of NZ_JAFMPL010000099.1, read as the reverse complement.
GAGCAGATCGCGCCAACTCTGGAGCGACAGTTCCGATTCGGTGGCTCCCGCGGGCCCGGGATAGAAGGCCACGGTGCGATCCAACGCGGAGTTGACGAAGAAGAAGGCCAGGCCGACGGGGATGTCGAGCGCGTCCCACTCGGCTTGGGCGATGGTGAAATCCGGGAACGACAGGTAGCGGTCCGGCACGGCGCGATACCGCAGTGCCGCGCTGCTGTCGGTGAACAGCAGATAGCAGCCGCGGCATACGCACATCAGTTGTCGCCCTTCGACATTCACGACATGCTGATGTCGGTCGCCGAGCGGATCTGCGCACATCTCGCAGCGTTCGCCCGCGCGCGGGGCCGGGGTGCGGTCGGCGGCGATCCGGCGCAGCACGCGCAGCGGCGAGGTCATCCGCTCACCCCCGCCGGGACCGCGACCGCGGGCGCGCCGTCGCGGACGAGGACGGGCAGCGGTTCGAGATGGCCGTCGCCGTCGACCCGCGCGCCCGCGCGCACTACGTCGTAGTGCGCGTGACAGACCGGGCAGCGCAGCACGGCGTCACCGACGGCGAATCCCATCCTGCGGTGCAGTGCCGCGCCCGCCAGCGAGTTGTCGCACGAGGGGCAGTGATCGCGGTAGACGTACAGGTCGTCGCCGACCCGGCAGGCCAGCACCTGCTGTCCGGCGACCGCGAACCCGCCGACCTCGCCCGGGCCGATGGCGCCCAGTTCCGGCACCGTGACCCAGCTCCCGCCCTGATGCGGCGGGTGATCGGTTCGTGCGTGCACGTGGGAGAACAGCGAGTCTGCGGAGATCACGCCGGATTCGGATTCCGGTGCTGCGGCGACCACCTCGATCGACTCGATCTCCGGCGCGGCGGCGCGCACCGCCTCCTCCACCGCGAGTTCCAGGGTCACCGACGAGGACGGGCAGGTCTTGCAACTGCCCGTCAATTCGAGGCTGACCACTCCGTCTGCCACCCCGAGCAGGGTGACGTCGCCGCCGTGCGAGCCGAGGTAGGGCCGCACACTGTCCAGCGCCGTGGCGACCCTGGTGTGGACGTCGTGCGGGTGCAGGCCGTGCACGAGCAGCAGGCTCGCCACCAGATCGTCGCGCAGCAGCCGCTCGACCGAGGCGGCGTCCACCAGTTCCAGCACCCGCCCCAGTCCGGCCCCGTAGAGGTCGGACACCTCGCGGACCAACTGTTCGGCCCGTTCGCGTGCCATCGCGCCGCCCGCCGAACTCGCGTCGAGCAGGGTTTCGATCCGTTCGCCCGCCCCCCGCCAGTGGCCCTCCTCGTTCCGTGCGCCTTCCTCGATCGCCGCACCGTCCCGGTCCCACGGACGAACGTCCATCGGCCTACTCCGTGGTCGTGATCTGGGTCGGTGAGTGCAGCATGTCGAGCGACTTCCCCTCGCCGAGATACATGTGCACGCCGCACGGCAGGCAGGGATCGAAACTGCGCACGGTGCGCATGATGTCGATGCCCTTGAAATGTTCGCGATCGTTCTCCTCGAAGATCGGCTGGCCCTGCACGGCGTCCTCGTACGGTCCCGGAGTGCCGAAACTGTCGCGCGGATTGGCGTTCCACGGCGTCGGCGGATAGGGGTGATAGTTGGCGATCTTGCCGTCCCTGATCACCATGTGATGCGACAGCACCCCGCGCACCGCCTCGGTGAATCCGCAGCCGATCCCTTCGTCGGGCACCTCGAAGCTCTCCCACGTCTTGGTGCGTCCGGCGCGGATCTCCACCAGAGCCTGCTCGGCGAAATGCAGCGCGCACGCGGCGGCATAGGCCTGGAAATAGGTTCTGGCGCGGTCACGTTCGATGGTGTTGCTGCCGTACTCGGGAATCTTCCACTCGAACGACACCGGACCTTTCAACGCGGTCTTGGGCAGGTTGATCTGCACACTGCGCCCGGTGGATTTCACGTAGCCGATATCGACCAGACCCGCCAGCGCCGTCGACCACAGCCGGGCCAGGGGTCCGCCGCCGGTGTCCAACGCGAGATGTTCCTTGCCGTCGAACCAGCGCGGCGACATCACCCAGCTGTACTTGTCGTCCATATCGCGTTTCTGCGGCTTGGGATTGGTGTGCTGATTCCAGGGGTGACGGCGATCGACCGGATTGCCGAGCGGATCGGTGGTGACGAACATTTCCTGGTCGGTCCAGTCGTCGTAATAGGAACTGCCGAGCAGGATCCGGATACCGAGGTTGATATCGAGCAGCGAGGTGGTGATCAGGCGTCCGTCGACGACGATGCCCGGGGTCACGAACATCTTGCGGCCCCAGCCCTCCATGTCCTTGTAGGCGAAATTGCACACTTCCGGATCCTGGAACGAACCCCAGCAGCCCAGCAGCGTCCGGCGCAGCCCGACCTGTTCGTAGCCGGGGATCGCCTCGTAGAAGAAGTCGAACAGGTCGTCGTGCATGGGCACGACCTTCTTCATGAATTCGACGTAGCGCATGAGTCTGGTCATGTAGTCGGTCATCAACTGGATCGTGGCGACCGTGCCCACACCGCCCGGATACAGCGTCGACGGATGGACGTGCCTGCCCTCCATCAGGCAGAACATCTCGCGGGTGTACCGGCTGACCTGTAGCGCTTCGCGATAGAACTCGCCGGTGAACGGGTTGAGGGCGCGCATGATGTCGGCGACCGTGCGGTAGCCGTGGGCGTCGGAATGCGGCGCGAGGGATTTCTCCGCACGGGCCAGCACCGCCGGGTTGGTCTCGGAGACCATCTTCTCGCAGAAATCCACGCCGACCAGGTTCTCCTGGAAGATGTTGTGGTCGAACATGTATTCCGCCGCTTCGCCCAGGTTGACGATCCACTCGCCCAGATGCGGCGGTTTCACCCCGTAGGCCATGTTCTGGCAATAGCACGAGCACGTCGCGTGGTTGTCACCGCAGATCCCGCAGATGCGGCTGGTGATGAAATGCGCGTCGCGCGGATCCTTGCCCTTCATGAAGATCGAGTAACCGCGGAAGATCGAGGACGTGCTGTGACACTCGACGACTTCGCGGTTCTCGAAATCGATTTTCGTGTAGATGCCGAGGCTGCCGACGATTCGCGTGATCGGATCCCAGGCCATCTCCACGAGAGCATCGGGGTCGATCTTCTTGTGCGACGGCTCGGGAATGATGGCTGTCATCGAAGAATCTCCTACCAGGTCCGGGTGGCGCCGGTTTCCAATCGCTCGCCCTTGTGCCGCCAGCGCGGCTCTTTGTCGACCGTGCGGCCGGTGATGTGACGCAGGCTGCGGATCACCGACCCGTAGAGCCCGGACGCGGTGGACGACAGTTTCCCGCCCGGCGGCTCGTCCATGAACGGCATGAACTTGTCCGGGAATCCGGGCATCGTGCACCCGATGCAGATACCGCCCACATTCGGGCAGCCGCCGACGCCGTTGATCCAACCGCGTTTGGGTACATTGCATTTCACGACCGGGCCCCAGCAGCCCAGTTTCACGATGCATTTCGGTGAACCGTATTCGGTCGCGAAATCGCCCTCTTCGTAGTAGCCCGCGCGATCACAGCCCTCGTGGACCGTCGCGCCGAAAAGCCATTTCGGGCGCAGCGCTTCGTCGAGCGGGATCATCGGAGCCTGGCCGGTGGCCATGTACAGCAGGTAGGTCAGGGTCTCCGACAAATTGTCCGGGTGAATCGGGCAGCCCGGTACGCACACGATGGGAATTCCGGCCTTGCTCTTCCATTCCCAGCCGAGATAGTCCGGAACGCCCATCGCGCCGGTGGGGTTGCCCGCCATCGCGTGGATGCCGCCGTAGGTGGCGCAGGTGCCGACCGCGACGACCGCGGTCGCCTTGGGCGCGAGCCGGTCGAGCCATTCGCTGGTCGTCATCGGCTGGCCGGTCGCCGGATCGTTGCCGAAACCGCACCAGTAGCCGTCCTCGTGTAATTTCTCGTTCGGAATCGATCCCTCGACGACCAGGACGAACGGTTCGAGTTCGCCACGGTCGGCTTTGAAGAACCAGCCGAGGAAATCGTCGGCTCCTCCGGACGGGCCGCATTCGAAATCTATGAGCGGCCAATGTACGGCGACCTTGGGCAGGCCGGGGAGCGCGCCGAGCGCGATCTCCTCGACACTGGGCTGGGTGGCGGCCGTCAACGCCACCGAATCACCGTCGCAACTGAGGCCCGCGTTGATCCAGAGAACATGGATCAGGGTCTCCTCGGCCTGTACTGCTTCCTGTGTGGGCATGGGCTGTGCCGCTTTCCGATCAATCGAACATTCGACCGGTTCTCCCCCGACCCGGAGTACCGGGCGTCGAATGTGATCCTGATCACGTAAGTTTAGGTCTGCACCGAAAGATCATCAATAGCTCGACGCTTGCCGGACAGCTGTTTGGCGCGCAGCCAGTCGTACCAGCGTTCGAGTCCGTCGCCCCCGGTCGCCGAAACCGGGATGATCTCGATACCCGGATTCACCGAATTCGCGTAGTCCGCGCATCGCTCCGGATCGAAATCCACGTGGGGCAGCAGATCGATCTTGTTGAGCAGTACCAATCGGGCCGCCGCGAACATGTGCGGATATTTCAGTGGTTTATCGGTCCCCTCGGTCACCGAGATCACCACGACCTTGCCGCTCTCACCGAGATCGAACAGCGCGGGACAGACGAGATTGCCGACATTCTCGATGAACAACAGTGTCTCCGGTTCCGGATCGAGCGCGTCGAGAGCGCCCGCGATCATCTGCGCGTCGAGGTGGCATCCGGCGCCGGTGTTGACCTGCACGACCGGCCTGCCCGTCGCCCGGATCCGCTCGGCGTCGAGCAGGGTCGCCTGATCGCCCTCGATGACCGCTGTGGGCCAGCCGGGCAGATCGAGAATGGTGCGTTCGAGCAGCGTGGTCTTCCCCGCGCCCGGCGAACTGGTCATATTCAGCGCGAGGATGCCCAGGCGCGCCAGCCTGCGGCGGTTACGCGCGGCGAGTTCGTCGTTCTTGGCGAGCACCTTCTGTTCCAGCGTCACGGTTTCGGTCACCGGAAGGTGCACGTGATCGTGCGAATGGTCATGATCGTGCGAGTGGCCGTGGCCGCCGTCGGGATCGTGGCGGTGCTCGTGCGGGACGGTGATCACCGCCGCCGCGTCGTCCCCGCATCCACAGGTTGCGCACATGTCGACTCCACTTCCATCGAGGTGATCCGAAGTTCCTGACCGGACCGGACCTCGACATCCGCGCCACCGCAGGCGCGGCACAGCAATATCGGATAGGTCAGTTCGAATTCCGTACCGCAACCACGGCACCGCGCCGCCCCGGCGACCACGACGATCTCGAGATCCGCGCCTTCGGCGACAGTGCCTTCGGCGGCGAGTTCGAAACAGAAACGCATCGCGTCCGGCACGACCGCGCACAACGCGCCCACCGTGACGGTGACACCGTGCACCCGCCTGCCCGCCGCGTGCTCGCACACCGCGTCGATGACACTCTGTGTGATGGCCATTTCGTGCATCACGGTCCCGGTTCATCGTGGGCGACCCCGAATATGAGGCTACTCCCGAGCAACCCGCTCCGAGACGACTTCGGGGAGCACCGCCGGACTTCGTCGCCGGCCGAGGTCTACCCGCCGGGTAATCGACAACACGGGCGGGCGAGGATGATCATCGGCGCAACGAAAGGATCCACCGGATGACCACGACGACGCGTTACGCCTTCGACACCGACACCGCGAGCACCCCGGTCGGCGAACACGAATACGCCATCGACCTGTCCCGGCGCTGGACCACGATGGCGGGCACAGCCAACGGCGGATACCTGCTCGCCACCTGCCTACAGGCGCTGCGCCGCGAGATCCCCCAGCCCGATCTGCTGTCCGCGTCCGCGCACTACCTGCGCCCGGGTGTGACCGGCCCGGCCCGGATCCGCACCGAGGTCGCGCGCATCGGCCGCCGCACCGCGACCGGAACGGCGGTACTCACCCGCGAGGACCGCGAGATCGTCCGCGTCCTGGCCACCTTCACCGATCTCGCGCAGGCCGAAGGACGCACCTTCGAATCCGGGGCGGCGCCGGTGCTTCCGCCGCCGCAACGCTGCGTGAACCCGCTGGAGAGCGCGGACTGGTCGGCCTCGACCATCGCGGGCCAGATCGAATTCCGCACCCCCGAAGTGCCGGGATTCTTCCGCGGCGCACCCGGTGGCACCACCTCCACCGAATTCTGGCTACGGTTCGCCGACGGCAGGCAACCCGATCCCGTCGCACTGGCGCTGCTCGTCGACTCCACCGCGCCGGTCGTCTTCGATCTCGGAGTGTCGGGCAGTTCGACCATCGAGCTCACCGTGCACATCCGGCGTCGGCCCGCACCGGGGTGGCTGGCCTGCCGGGTGCGCACCAACCACCTGATCAACGGATTCCACGAGGAAGATTTCGACATCTGGGACAGCACGGGCGCGCTCGTGGCCCAGTCACGTCAGCTGGCGATCATCCCGGCCGATTCCTGATCGATGTGCCGGACGGTCACGGGGGCGGTCGGCGCGGATGACCTCGGCAGCGGTGGATCGCACCCGTGATCGCCGACATCACCGCCGCCGTCAGCCATCCGAACCGCGACGGCGGCCTGCGACCTCCGCCCCGCTGCGACATCGTGTCGAGTGCCCGCTGCACCCGTAGCTCCACGGCCGGTGGTGGTGCGACGACATCGAGGACCGTCATCACCGCGACCGCCTCCCGCGTTCCGCGCAGGACGGCGGTGAACGCCGCGACGGTGGCGGCATCGGCCGCATGCAGTCGCCGCTCGATACGACGGCGTTCGCGTTCGGTGGTCGCGTCGATCGCGTACGGTACGGCCGATTCGAGCAGGTCCGGGTGGGACCGCCCGGAAGCTGTCACGGGGTGTCACTTCCCGCCAGACACAGCTCCAACCGTTTGAGCCCGTCTCTGATGCGGGTTTTCACGGTCGGCAGCGGCACGTCGAGATATTCGGCGACCTCGCGGTAACTGCGGTCGCTGTAGAAGGCCAGGGCGATGGCCTCGCGCTGTTTGCTCGTCAGATCGGCCAGCGATTCCACGACCGACTGCTCGTCGAAATGCTGTAGGGCCACCTCCGCGACCATGTCGTGGTCGCGACCACGGTGAATATGTCCGTAGGTCGCCTCCCTGCCACGGGCCGACTCGTCGGCGCGGACGCGATCGACGGCCCTGCGGTGGGTCAGCATGATCAACCAGCCGATCGGACTCGACAGGGCGGAGTCGTAGCGATCGGCCAGCATCCACACCTGGAGGTAGACCTCCTGCGCGATCTCCTCGGCGATCGAGCCGTTGCGCAGGATCCGGACCGCCACACCGAACACCCGGGGACTGGTCGCCTCGTAGAGTTCGGTGAACGCGGCGCGGTCACCCCGGCCTACGCACCCGAGCAGTTCGGCCAGATGGTGATTGCGTGCCCGCGTTTCCCCGGAGATCGCGCCGACCCGCTCCGCGCTGAGCACCGGGGTCGTGGAATCAGGCGTCGGTGTCGAGCCGGACCCCGGGGCGCGATCACGGTCGGCGCGTCGTTCGAGCAGCGCGTTACCCACGGCGACCACCGCCCCGTAGCCCACACGTCACTCGCCGTGGTGAGACGCACTCCGGATATCGCGTGCCGAGCCTCTCGTCCGGCGAAATCCGCCGCTGGGCCGTAGGCAGTTCTCCCGAATGTCGTCTCACCGTCATCGCTCTTCACGCCTCCGTCGACGCGACCCGGCGGGCCGCATTGTGCATGGACGGGTCGGAATTCGCCCCGACGGAGGTGCCGGATTGGTGGGGTGGGAGGGAAATCGGCCGACCCCACCGATCCGGCGGCGACTACGGCGTCAGCGGTTGATCCAACGCTGCATCTGCTCGGGGTAGCGCTCCCCTTCGATCTCGACCTTCCCGGCCGCCGCGGTGATCTCGGCCATGTCGTCGGGGCCGAGTTCGATATCGGCGGCGGCGGCGTTCTCGAGCAGGCGGTGAATCTTCGTGGTGCCGGGGATGGGCACGATCGAGGGATGCCGGGCGAGCAGCCACGCGAGCGCGATCTGGGCATTGGTGGCGCCTTTGCGGGCGGCGATCTCCGACAGCAGCTCGACCAGGACCGCGTTGGCCGCGCGGGCCTGTTCGGTGAACCGTGGCAGGCTGCCCCGCAGGTCGGAACTGTCGAAAGAGGTCTTCGTATCGATCGTGCCGGTGAGGAAACCTTTACCGAGCGGGCTGAACGGCACGAACCCGATACCCAGTTCGATCAAGGTCGGCAGGATCTGGTCCTCCGGCTCGCGCCACCACAGCGAATACTCGCTCTGCAAGGCCGTCACCGGCTGCACGGCGTGGGCGCGGCGGATGACGTCGACGCCCGCCTCCGACAGACCGAAGTACTTCACCTTCCCCGCGGCGACGAGGTCGGCCACCGTGCCCGCGACGTCCTCGATCGGCACCTCGGGATCGACCCGGTGCTGGTAGAGCAGGTCGATGCTGTCCACATCCAGCCGTCGCAGCGAATCCTCGACGGTGGCCCTGATGTGATCGGGCTTGCTGTTCAGCCCGGTGGCGCGGTCACCGTCGAAGCCGAACCCGAATTTGGTGGCGATGACGACCTGATCGCGGACCGGGGCCAGCGCCTGCCCGACCAGTTCCTCGTTGGTGAAGGGGCCATACATCTGGGCGGTGTCGAAGAAGGTGATGCCCCGGTCGACGGCCGCGCGGATCAACGCGATGCCGTCCTTCTTCTCGACCGCGGGCCCGTAGCCGTGGTCGAGTCCCTTTCGCGGGGATGAGAACGAAGGTCGCCCGAGATCAACGCACGACGACCCGGGCGCGTGCCAGATTGTCGATCCGAGCGAACGAGGTCGAGCCGTCCGCGTCGCGTTGCGCGCTGATCCGGACGGTGACGAATCGCGTGCCGGGGGTGGTGTAGGTGTGACGACGGCGCAGCACCACGGCGTCGGCAGGCTCGAGCAGCTCGTCGAGCTCGAAGACGCCGTCGCCGTCCAGATCCCATTGCGCGCGCACGAGTGTGGCGTGCTTCTCCGGCGTCGCCGCCTCGACCTCGATCGATACCTCCGCTCCGGCGTCGATATCAGCGCGCGCGCCGCCGTCGACGCCGACCCGGACGACCGGTTGCACCCCGTGGCGATCAGCGGCCCGCTCCGGTACGCGGACCTGCCCGTCGACCACCGTGTACTCGGTGTTCGGCGCGGGCGGGATATCGCGCTCGACCCAGTCCGCGAGCTGTTGGAGGGCCTCGTGCAGGACTCCGAGGTAGCTGACGGTATGGGTCGGGTGTTCCTGTCGTTCGTCGTCGCCGTGCAGGGCGTTGTCGACATACCAGAGCCGGAAATGCCCACCCGCGCGGTCGCCGAGATACTCGTCTACCTTGTTTCGATACCAATCCGCCTGCCACGCGAAGGCTTCGCGATCGAGCAGGCAGGCCACCATGATCATCTTCCCGTCGAACTGTCCGGTCGGCAGGTGGCCCGAGGCCGCCGCGGTGAACAGTGGACCGACCAGCATCGGGCGCTGCGGGCAGCGCGGATCTCCCGCCTCGTCGCGGAACTGGTCCCAGACCGCGTATTCCGGATCCGGCACCTGGTGGCGGTGGTAGGTCTGCGCGGCCAGGAAGTTGCTGTTGTCGATGATCACGGTGTCGCCCGGACGTGCCTTCGCCAGTTCGGTGTTCGGCCCGGAGGTGTCGAGGACGACCATGTCGTCGCGGATCCCGCGAACCGTGCACCGTGTTCCCTCGGCGGGCCCCGAGATCACCGCCAGTTCCGCGCCGCGTCCGGCCCCGTCCGGCACGACGCCCAGTCGCAGCGCGACGACCGCGTCCTCGTCGCCGGTGCCGCCCTTGAAGGATTGGTCGACCCCGGATCTGGGCGCGCCCGCCATGGTGTCGGCGTAGGGCCCCAGGTCGACACCGTCACCCCGGGTGACGACGCCGACGACGTCGGTCTCGAGCCGGATGCGGTCACGGTGGATCGAGGCGTCCAGGTCGGCTCCCAAATATCCCCGCGCGGTCCAGAATTCGTCGAAATATTGTGGATCGACCAGCGCCAGATGCGGACTGAGCACGTCGAACGCGTGATTGCCCATCGTCGCGTGGCCGAACCAGGACGCGGGCGGAAATCCCATGCGGGTGACCTCGGCCAGCGCGGCACGCTTCTCCTCGTCGAGGCCCTCGTACGGATCACCGCTACCGCCCGGTTCCAGCGCGTCCACGATGCGGTCGAAATCGTCGCGCAGGATCCGCTGCGCGTGCATGCGCACACTGAAGACGTTCGGAATGGCCATCGGGCTACCCGGCACGTACGGGACGAACCCGTCCCAGATGCCGACGGTGTTCTCCGCGCCGCCCAGGGTGCGATACGCGCCGCCGCTGCCACCGTAGACATATCCGTACGGGCGATGGTCGCTGTAGACCGAGCGCGCGACGACGCGCGAGTATTCGGCCGACGCCGCGTTGGCGCGATACGCGCCGACCGTCGGATCGGTGCTCGATCCCGGCGTGCCGACCACGCCGCCGCCGTTGGTCTCGAGGAAGTAGCCGCCCGCGTGGAACGCGAAGCCGATCTTGTCCTCCTGACCGGTTCCGGACCGCGCGAGATTCTCGCTGTCGGGCACGGGGGTGATGTGCTGGAAGAATCGCCCGCCGTACGTCGCCTCGGGCGGGAAATAGAGGGAGAACCGGGCGGCGGTTCCTTCGAATCCACCGTGCACGTAGCGGTGCCGTACCGGTTCGTCACGCCATTCGTCGATATCGATGAACGGTCGTTCGAAATCACCGGTGAGAATTGTTTCCGGCCTGTCGGGCACAGTTGTTCCTTTCGAAGGCGTCGGGCCTACCGTGCGGTGAGCGCCTCGATGATCCTGTCCGCAGTATTGCGATGGCTCTCGGTGGTCGGGTGCATGGGCACCGGGGCGTCCGCGCTGACCGGCAGTGCGCCGACCATCCAACTCTGCGGCCCGGCGCAGATATCGTGCGCGCGGGTGGACTCGGACACGGGCTGCTCCACCACGGAGTCCACTCCGACGTCGAGCGCCGTGCCGGGGCAACCGGGCGGTGGCAGGATCCTCGTCGCCTACTTCTCCCGCCCCGGTGAGAACTACCACTACGGCGGCCGCCGGAATCTCGACATCGGCAACACCGAGGTACTCACCGGGATGATCCGCGACCGCGTCACAGCCGACGTCCACCGGATAATTCCCGCCGCCCCCTACCCCGCGGCCTACGAAGCCACCGTCGCGCGCAACCGAACGGAACAGGAATCCGGCACACTGCCCGCGCTCGCCACTCTCCGCCCCGACACCACCGGATACGACACGGTGCTGCTCGGCAGTCCGGTGTGGAACAGCCGCGCCCCCCAGATCATGTCGACATTCATCGACGGCCTCGACTTCACCGGCAAAACGGTCCTGCCCTTCGTCACCTACGCGGTCAGCGGCATGTCCGGCATCGACGACTTCTACCGCCGCCGCCTCCCCACCGCGACCGTCACCACCGGACTCGCCGTGCGCGGTGAGGAAGTGAACGACGCGGGCGGCGAGGTCGACCGATGGTTGCGCGAAAACGATCTCGCCACCCGATAGCCGGGAATGTCGCCGCCGTCGCACAGTTCCGTCACCAACGGCACAGACCTATCAGCGTGACTCGCGACGAGGGCGAAATACGACACCCCTGGGAGGCGTCGGAAATGCGCGAAGTCGCAGGGGCGGATGATGTCAGTCGTTGCCCGTCGCGGGTTCGGGCGGCTGGTCGTGATCGTGTTGCAGTGCGGTGTTGATTCGTTGGGCTTCGGCGAGTTGGTCTTCGAGGATGATGATTCGGCAGGCCGCGTCCAGGGCTGTGCCCTGATCGACCAGTTCGCGTACGCGTGCGGCGATGCGCAGTTGGTAACGCGAGTAGCGGCGATGCCCGCCTTCGGAGCGGTGCGGGGTCAACAGTCTCGCGGTGTCGAGCGCGCGGAGGAAGGCTTGGGTGACGCCGAGCGCGGATGCGGCGGCGCCCATGCTGTAGGAGGGATAGTCCTCGTCGTCGAGGTTGCCGGTGTGGTTTTCGGGTTGTGCTTGTTCCATGTACACCTGTCCGGGGAAACGGGTATCGGCCCCCGGCGCGTGGTGCGCCGGGGGCCGGAGGGGGATTTACTTCACCAGCCGTATCCGATGATCGGCGTGGTGCTTTCGCGTCCCAGGAAGAACAAGACGCGAGGGGTGTTGCGGCGTGACTGTCGATCACCTCCTTTCGATCCGGCGTGCGCGGTGCCTTCCTGCCCCGGCAGGGGGTGGTATCGGGCACCGCCTCTGTCACTTCCTGCGCCCTCCCGGTGTGGAGCTGCCGTGCCTCGGGAGGGGGTGTTGCCGTACTTCATCTCATTCCGGGAAGTTCATTCTCTACCCGGCCCATGGGACTTTCTTTCTCTGTGATGGACACGAAGGTATAGCAATCTGTCACGGATGTCTACAGTCACCGGTGAAGATTTTCTGGCCCGGTTCGGGACTTCTCGGCGGTGCGTGTGATCAGGTTGTCTACTGCTCGGCCGGACAGGGGTAGGTCGAGGTCCTGGAAGGTCAGTTCCAGGTGGCCGTCTTCGGGGTGCTGGAGCCGTTTGACGCCGTCGTGGCGGATCAGGACGTCGTGCGCGGCCCATCGGTCGCGGAATTCGGGTGAGGGTGGGCAGCTCGCCGATGAGTTCGCGCAGTGCCCGGCCGCGGGGTTCGCGTGCGGCCTCGGCGCGCAGCAGGGCGGCGGTCGCATTGCCGGCGACGGCCCCGGTCGACGAAGAAGTCATGTGCGCCGAGGTCGAGGAAGACGTAGCGGGCGATATTTGGGGCGGCCGTGCTGGTCGATGGTGGCGCTGTCGAACATCGGCGCGTGCGGGGCTCGGGCCGGGGGGTTCCGGCGTCGACGTCCGGCTGTTGCGTACGAACGCCGAGGACATCGTCATGGAGTCGAGCAGCCACTGGACCTGGGGCGGGACCTCGATGTCCCTGCGATGCGATGCGCGGCGCGATGACCGGGCAAGGAGGCATGCTCCGGCTGGCCACCCTGCTCATGTTGGCTTCGAGGACGGGCCCTACCCGCCGTAGAGACGAATGGAGTCCTGGGTCGGGTCGACGGCGGGCACCGTGTAGCTCGACGAACTTCCGTCGAGGTGGGTTTCCTCGACGTAGTAGGCGGGTTCGGCGGGCAGACGGCGCCATCGGGCGCGCGGATCATCGACCTGCTCGGGATGACTGTTCGACATGATTCCCCCTTCCGAATCGTGTCACCACATGCTACTCGCAGGCAGCCTGGTTGAGGGATGCGTTGCCGCACAATCCAAGTCGGACCGGATGGTGCGGGCGCGCCGGGTCGCGGTGAACTCGACTGTCGCAGTGTCATGTGCGGTCACGGCGACTGTGTCCGCCTCAGTTCGTTTATGGAAGCGACGGCCCGCCGGATCGCGGAGGATGACGGGATGAGAACGAGAGTCGAGGGATGTTCCCGTGAGTGGTTCGATCCGAGCGGGACGCCGAGGGCGGGGCGGGTGTCCGGCATCGGGACCGCGGAGCGGACATGCTGAGGGTCGCGATGCTGGTCGTGGCCGGTGTGTTCTTCGCTGGCATGGGGGCCTACGGCTTGGTGGCCCCCGCTCGGTTGGTGGCGCCGTTCCTGCTGCGGGCCGACACTTCGGAGGGCAGGTCGGAGGTGCGCGCCGTCTACGGCGGCTTCGGGATGGCCGTCGCCGCGGTGCTGGGGTGGGCCTCGGTCGCCGGACCCGGCGGGGTGAGCACGGGGGTGGTCGTGACGGTGGGTGTGGCTCTCGGTGGGATGGCCTTCGGACGGATCGTGTCGCGGATCGTCGACGCCGCAACCCCGTTCTATCCGGTCGGCCTGTATCTGCTGGTCGAAGCCGTCGGCGCGGCCGGGCTGCTGGCGGTCGCATGAGCCATCATGGAGGAATGGGCACCGGTGCGAACCACACGATTTCGACGGCGTCGACCGGGCGAAGTCGCTCAGCGCCGCACCTGTCGTTCTCCGTATCGCGCGCTGTTCGGCGCACTCCTTCGGGCGCCGAACAGCGCGGATCCCGCTGCGATACCGACGGCACGGGGTCGCCCGATCCCGCGCCGTCGGCGCCGGCTTGCGTTATCGCAGTTGGTTTTTCATTACCTTGCCGGTGGCGTTCAGCGGCAGGGTGTCGAGGAAACGTATCGAACGTGGGACCTTGAAGCCTGCCATGCGGTCGCGGCTCCATTCGATGAGTTCGTCCTCGGTGATCGGCTGCTCGGCGACGATGTAGGCGCGTCCGACCTGGCCCATCCGTTCGTCGGGCACGCCGATGACGG
>NZ_JAFMPL010000098.1:0-31417 GCF_019038455.1 Nocardia noduli | reverse complement strand
AAATCTTTTGCTGACTAATGTCCAACCCATCCCATACGGGGGTATGAAAGGGCCGGAACCAAATAAAACATTTGGCACTGACATTCATCGACACACTATTGAGTTCTCAAAGAACACACGCACACACCATCTCACAAGCAATCCGCTCGATCAATCAGTGAGGCAACTTATCCAGCTTAGCGCAGCCAATCACCCGAAACCAAATCCAGGATCTCAACCGAACCAGTGCGATCGCCAGGCGCTCCTCGTACTACCTCGTTTCCCAGGCCTCGCCCAGCCTCTCGGCTCTGCGTGGCGGCTCCGGGTCGGTGTCCGTGTCGCTCTGACTTGGATAAAGTTACGTAGCCGTGTGCACGATGTCAAATCGCCTGGTAGACGGCCTGGATCGACGATTCTTCAACGGTGCGCGGTCAGAAACACCGGTTCGAACCAGCCCCGGGCGGCCTCGGTGAATCGAAAACGGTCCCAAGCGCCCGCGCCCTCCGGAATTGCGCCGACGAGTTCCACTCCGGTGACCCTCGGCAGATCGTCGCGATTGCATTCCGAGGCGAGGTCCGGGTCCGCGGGCCACGCGCCGATGACCAGTCCCGCACATCGCACGCCGGCTGCCGAGAGCGCGCGGGTCGTCAGTTCGCTGTGGTTCAGGGTGCCCAGGCCCGCCGCGGCGACGACGAGCACCGGGGCGTCGAGTTCCCTCGCCAGATCGGTCAGGGTGAATTCACCGAGCCGGACCAGCAGACCGCCCGCACCCTCGACCAGGGTGAGGTCGGCATCGCCCAGCTCGCGGATCGCGGCGACGGTCTCCCGCAGGGTCAACAAGGGTTGCCCGCAGCGCACGGCGGCGGTGTCCGGCGCGAGCGGGTCCGGGTAGCGCGCGAGTTCGATACCGCGATCGATGCCACTCAGCCGGGCGATGTCGGCGAGGTCGCCGGGCTCCCCGGGGTCGACTCCGGTCTGCGCCGGTTTGCATACCGCGACCGAACGGCCATCGGCCGCCGCGGCGGCGGCCACGGCGGCGGTGACCACCGTTTTACCGACACCCGTCGAGGTTCCGGTGACGAGCAGGATGCTCATGCCCGGCTCCCCCGCACGTGCGTGGAAGGAAGGCGACGCGACGCGGATCGCCTCATGCGGGCACCGCGTCCAGGCCTCGGGCCCCGGCCAGGACCTCACCGAGAACCGTCGCGATGGTGTCCATCTCCGCGGTTGTCAGGTCGGCGCGAGCGGTGAGCCGCAACCGGGAAGTGCCCTCCGGCACCGACGGCGGCCGGAAACATCCGACCTCTAGGCCGCGCGCTCGACAGGCCTGGGCGGCTTCGTGGGCGACATGTGTCTGTCCGAGCACCACCGAGACGACCGCCGAATCCGGCGTTCCCACGCCGGCGATCCGCGCGATGTCGGCGGCACGTTCCAGCACGCGCCCCGCCATCGCCGGTTCGGCGCGCAACAGGCGCAGAGCGGCGCGCGCGGCGCCGACGGCGGCCGGAGCGAGTCCGGTGTCGAAGATGAAGGTGCGGGCGGTGTCGATCAGATGGGCGCGTACGTTCTCACCCGCGAGTACGGCGCCGCCCTGCGCCGCGAACGCTTTGGACAGGGTCGCGGTGATCACCAGATCCGGCGCGCCGGACAGCCCGACCTCCTCGACGAGACCGCGTCCGCCCGTGCCGCGCACGCCGAGCCCGTGCGCCTCGTCGACGATCAACACCGCGCCGTTGGACCGGGTGACCCGGTGCAATTCGGCCAGCGGCGCGAGATCGCCGTCGGCACTGAATACCGAATCGGTGAGTACCAGCGCCCGTTCCTCGCTGCGCGCGGACAGTAGGCGGTCCACCGCGTCGACATCGCGATGCGGCGCGATCTCCACCCGCGCCCGCGACAACCTGCAGGCATCGACCAGCGACGCGTGACTACCCGCGTCGGAGACGACCAGGGAACCTCGGCCCGACAGCGCGGTCACGGCGCCCAGGTTCGCGGCGTACCCGGAGGCGAAGACCAGGCCCGCCTCGGCGCCGACGAAGTCGGCGAGTTCGGCTTCCAATTCCTCGTGTTCGGTGGTGGTGCCGGTGACCAGACGCGACCCGGTGGATCCGGTGCCCCAGCGCCGCACGGATTCGATCGCCGCTTCCATCACCTCGGGGTGGTGCACCAGGCCGAGGTAGTCGTTGGACGCGAGATCGATCGATGCCGATACCGGCGGCCTCGGGCGGAGATCACGGTGCAGGCCTGCGGTTGCGCGGTCGGCGGCCCGTTCGTCCAGCCAACTCGACAGATCGGTATTCACAGCTCCGCAGCATACTTGAACACCGTTCAGGGCGGTATGGGCCAGACCCGGACCGACGATCCGGGGCGATGGTTCCACGGGGTTCGCGATCGTCGGATCGGGCCCGAATCATCGCGCCGACCGGTCGACTACGACGCCCCGAACCAGTTCGGGGTGTCGAACCGGAAGAGATCTCCCGGGGTGACCCTGCGCAGATCCTCCTCCAGCGCGGCGAGGCGATCGGCGCCCAGGATGTCGGCCCAGCGGCGGTGAATCCGGTCGAAGGCGCGGGCGGATTCGGTCAACGCGTCGGTCGCGCGGTCGGTCAGGGTGTACACCTTGCGCCGCGCGTCCTGCGGGTCGTGACCCCGACACAGGTAGCCGAGGCGTTCCAGCGCTTCGATGTGTTTACCCGCCGCCTGTTTCGAGACACCGAGCGCCCGCCCGAGGTCGGCGGCGGTACATCCGTACCGACCCCCGACCCGACCGACGGCCTGGAAGACGAATCCGTGCATGGGTCGCATTTCGGCGTGCCCCCGCTCGGCCAATTCGGCGTGTACCTCGTCGACGATGCTCCGAAAGCCGAGCAGCAGGCGTAGCGGCAGTTCGTAGCCGCCCTCATCACTTGACATGATAGACAACCTCATTGACCATATAGACAACTTTGTTGTCTATTATAGGAGATTCGGGAATGACACTCATTCGCCACACCGACACCCGGCGCACCGAAACCCCCGGCGGCGTGATGACCACCCTCGCCTCCCCCACCCAGGGCGATACCGGACAGGCGCTGTGGCAGGTGCGGGTTCGCCCCGGAGTCGCGGGCCCGGTGCACACCATCGACGCCGAACAGATCTGGACCGTACTGACCGGACAGCTGACCATCGCCCTGGACGACACGAAAATCACCGCGACAGAGGGAGATACCGTGGTGCTGCGCGCCAACGCGACGCGGCAGGTCCTCGCGGGCGACGACGGATTCACCGCCATCGTCACCGGCCCCGCCGGATCACGGGCGAGAACCCCGGGCGGCGACGAGGCCGTCGTGCCGCCCTGGATCGCCTGAACGCACGCTCGCCGCTACGCCGACTGCGCTGCCACCGCGGCGAGCATGCCCGAGGTGATGATCTCGATATCCGCGCCGGTGCTGACGAACGGCGGCATGCAGTAGACGAGATCGCGGAACGGACGAAGCCACGCGCCCGCCCGCACCGCCGCGTCGGTCGCGCGTCGCATTTCGACCGGTTCGGCCAATTCGATGACGCCGATCGCACCGAGCACCCGCACGTCGACCACGCCCGGCAGGTCGCGTGCGGGCGCGAGACCCTCGATCAGTCCGGCTTCGATCCGGCCGACCTCACCGCGCCAGTCACGCTCGAGCAGCAATTCGATGGACGCCACCGCCACCGCGCAGGCCAGCGGATTGCCCATGAAGGTCGGGCCGTGCATGAGGCCGCCGTGGGCGGCGCTGAGCGTCTCGGCGATCACCGTCGTGCACAGGGCCGCGGCGAGGGTGAGGTAGCCGCCGGTGATGGCCTTGCCCACGCACATCACGTCGGGGGCGACACCGACGTGATCGGCCGCGAAGAAGGTTCCGGTCCGGCCGAATCCCGTGGCGATCTCGTCGAAGATCAGCAGGACGCCGTGCTCGTCACAGAGACGGCGCAGGTCGAGCAGGTAGCGCGGATCGTGCCAGCGCATGCCGCCCGCGCCCTGCACGACCGGTTCGACGATGATCGCGGCGAGTTCGTGGGCGTGCGCGCCAACCAGCCGCTCCAGTTCCTCGACGTAGTCGGGTCGGTAGTCGCGTGGCGGCGGCGGGGCGAAGATCTGGGCCGCGAGCACATCGGTCCACAGCGAATGCATGCCGCCGTCCGGGTCGCAGACGCTCATGGGGGTGAAGGTGTCACCGTGGTAGCCGCCGCGCCAGGTCAGCAGCCGGGATTTGCCCGGCTTTCCGAGCGCGCGCCAGTACTGCAGGCACATCTTCACCGCGACCTCGACCGAGACCGAACCGGAATCGCACAGGAAGACCTTGTCCAATCCTTCGGGCGTGTGCGCCACGAGCAGCTCCGCGAGGCGCGCGGCGGGTTCGTGGGTCAGTCCCCCGAACATCACGTGACTCATCCGCCGTGACTGCGCGAGCAGGGCCGCGTCCAGAACCGGGTGACCGTAGCCGTGGACGGCCGCCCACCACGAACTCATGCCGTCGACGAGGACCCGGCCGTCGGCCAGCGTCAGCCGGGTGCCTTCGGCGGAGGCGACGATCAGCGGTTCGGTGGTCGCCGGAAAGCCACCGTAGGGGTGCCAGACATGTTCGGCGTCGATGCGGGTGATCTCGTCGGGGGTCAGTGCCACTGCATTCCTCGCGGTCGAGCGACAGCCCCGGATTTCCCGAGGCAAGCTTGAACGGTGTTCAAGTTATCACCCCGGTGCCGGCGCGAGGACGGCGTCACACCCGGACGGTCGGGAACCTCGGGAGACCCTCATCACGCGGATAGTCGGTGACTATCTCGATTCCGAGGACCGCGAGCCGGATAGTTACCGCTCACGCGGTGTCATCGCACGGTCCGTCATCGAAGATTCCGCCCGCTCGAATCCGGGGACGCGGCAGACCCGACCATCACGACCGGCCGCGCGGCGACCGACGCGATACCGATTCTGCCTGGTCGACCTGTCCGAGGACCGGAAACCGCACCTGTTGTCGCACCGCGTTGCGGTCAGGTGCCGCGACCTCCACGGCGCGGGTCCGGTCTGGACGCGGACCGATGCCGTACCCGACCACCCGACCCGCCGGAGATAGGCCGCGCACCCTCGGTGACCTCTGCGGGCGCGCCCGCCCGCGCACACCCGCGAGAGCTATCGCCTGACTGCCGCTACTGTCATTTGTATGCCTGAGCCCGACGCATCGCCCGGTGACCTGACGCCACTCGGTGTGTGGCCCGGCACGCCCTATCCGCTCGGCGCCACCTATGACGGCGCGGGCACCAATTTCTCGGTGTTCTCCGAGGTCGCCGAGGCGGTGGAACTGTGCCTGATCGGTCGTGACGGCGCGGAAACCCGTATCCAGCTCGATGAAGTCGACACCTACGTCTGGCACGCCTACCTCCCGAGTATCGGACCGGGCCAGCGCTACGGGTTCCGCGTGCACGGGCCCTACGATCCGGAACAGGGATTGCGTTGTGATCCGAGCAAATTGCTGCTCGATCCGTACGGCAAGTCCTTCGACGGCGATTTCGACGACGACCCGTCCCTGCACACCTACGGGCTGGATTCGCTGGGCCACACCATGACCGGCGTGGTGATCAACCCGTTCTTCGACTGGGGCGCCGATCGCCCGCCGAACCGGCCCTATCACGAGACGGTCATCTACGAGGCGCACGTCAAGGGCATGACGATGACGCACCCCGATATTCCCGACGAATTGCGCGGCACCTACGCGGGTATCGCGCATCCGGCGATCGTGGGTCACCTGAAGAGTCTCGGTATCACCGCGATCGAACTGATGCCGGTACACCAGTTCCTTCAGGACCGGGTGCTGCTCGACCAGGGACTGCGGAACTACTGGGGGTACAACAGCTTCGGCTATCTCGCACCGCACAACGGGTACGCCGCGAGCCCGCGCGGCGGTGCTGCGGTCACCGAATTCAAGGCGATGGTGCGCGCGTTGCACGCCGAGGGCATCGAGGTGATCCTCGACGTGGTCTACAACCACACCGCCGAAGGCAACCATCTCGGTCCGACCATCGCCTTCCGCGGAATCGACAATGCCGCGTATTACCGTCTGCTGGACAAGGATCCGTCCCGGTACATGGATTACACCGGCACCGGCAACAGTCTCAATGTGCGTCATCCGCACACGCTGCAACTGATCATGGATTCGCTGCGGTACTGGATCCTCGACATGCACGTCGACGGGTTCCGCTTCGACCTGGCCGCCACTCTCGCGCGCGAACTGCACGACGTGGACCGGCTGTCCACGTTCTTCGATCTGGTGCAACAGGATCCGGTGGTCAGCCAGGTGAAACTGATCGCCGAACCGTGGGATGTCGGCGAGGGCGGCTACCAGGTCGGCAACTTCCCCGGGCAGTGGACCGAATGGAACGGCAAGTACCGCGACACCGTTCGTGACTACTGGCGCGGCGAACCGGCCACCCTCGGCGAATTCGCGTCCCGGCTCACCGGTTCGTCGGATCTGTACGAGGCCACCGGGCGCAGGCCGAGTGCCAGTATCAACTTCATCATCGCCCACGACGGCTTCACGTTGCGGGATCTGGTGTCCTACAACGAGAAACACAACTCGGCCAACGGCGAGGACAATCGCGACGGCGAGAGTCACAACCGTTCGTGGAACTGCGGAGTCGAAGGACCGACCGACGATCCGGACATTCTCGCCCTGCGCGCCAAGCAATCCCGCAATCTGCTCGCGACGCTGGTGTTGTCCCAGGGCACGCCGATGCTCGCGCACGGCGACGAGATGGGCCGCACCCAGCACGGCAACAACAATGTCTACTGCCAGGATTCCGAGATCGCCTGGATGGACTGGTCGCTGCTGAAATCCAACGAGGATCTGTTCGATTTCACCCGGCACGTGATCGCGCTGCGTACCGCCCACCCCATCTTCCGTCGCCGACGCTTCCTGGCGGGCAGGCCGATCCGGTCGAAGGATCACGCCAGGGATATCGCCTGGCTGACCCCGGCGGGCGAGGAGATGACACCGGCCGATTGGGACAGCGGGTTCGGCAAATCGCTCACCGTCTACCTGAACGGGCTCGGCATCCCCGAGCCGGGTCCGCGCGGCGAACGCATCACCGACGACTCGTTCCTGATGTGTTTCAACGCGCACGACTCCGCACTCGACTTCGTGCTGCCCGGCGCCGACTACGGCGCCGAATGGTCGGTGGCACTGGACTGTTCGATTCCCGACGGCCTCTCCGAGGCCTCCTACCCGGCATCGGCGACCCTGCCGGTTCCCGCCCGCTGCCTGCTCGTGCTCCGCTGCCCTGCTTAATCGGACAACCCATATGACTACATCCAACGCCTCCCAGCAGACCCACCACACCGATCCGATCGCCCGCGCCAAATCCCGGGTCCGCGCACTGTCGATCCGCAGCACCTACCGTCTGCAACTGCGGCCGGACGCGCTGACCTTCACCGATGCCCGCACCATCGCGGAATACCTGCAACAGCTGGGAATCTCTCATCTGTATCTGTCGCCGATCCTGACACCCATGCACGGGTCGACGCACGGCTACGACATCGCCGACCCGACCACGGTCTCGGCGGCGCTCGGCGGGCCGGGCGGACTCAAGGCGCTGGCCGACGAGGTGCGCAGCCGAGGTATGGGCCTGATCGTCGACCTGGTGCCCAATCATGTCGGCGTCGCCGATCCGCGTCAGAATCCCTGGTGGTGGGATGTCCTGCGCAACGGCAAGGAATCTGCCTACCAGCACTATTTCGATATCGATTGGAGTTCGTCCAACGGCGCGGGCGGCAGGCTGGCCCTGCCGATATTGCAGAGCGAGAACGATCCGGCCTCGCTGACCGTCGACCGGTCCGGCGCGGAACCGATGCTGGCCCTGCGTGATCTGCGATTCCCGATCGCGCCGGGCACCGACGGCGACAACGCGCTGCGCATCCACGACAAACAGCACTACCGCTTGGTGAGTTGGAAATCGGGTTTGTGCACCTACCGGCGATTCTTCGCGGTCAGCAGTCTCGCGGCGGTGCGCCAAGAGGATCCGGAAGTCTTCGAGATCACCCACCGCGAACTGGCGGCGTGGTGCGAACACGATCTCATCGACGGCGTGCGGGTCGATCATCCGGACGGATTGTCCGATCCCGCGGCCTACCTGGTCGGGCTGCGTCAGCTCATCGGGCCGAATCGTCTGCTGCTGGTGGAGAAGATCCTCGCCAACCGCGAACCGCTCGACGCCACCCTCCCGGTGGACGGCACCACCGGTTACGACGCGCTGGCCGGGCTCGGCGGTGTGCTGATCGACCCCGACGGGGAATCGGTGCTGACCGATCTCTCACGCCGGTTCGCCGGGCACGGCAGTGATCGCGCCTGGGTCGGCGAGACCGAGCATCGGATCAAACGCGCGGTCGCCGAGAGCATTTTGACGCCCGAGGTGCGCAGACTGGTCGCCGCGATCAAACGTGACGCCGCCGCCGAGAGTTTCGACACCCTCGCGCTCACGAACGCCACCATCGAGGTGCTCGCCTTCATGCCGGTGTACCGGGCGGATTACGCGCCACTGGCCGGAATGACCGGCGCGGTGATCGCCGAGGTCGAGAAACGCAACAGCGAACTGACCGCGCCGCTTTCGGTCCTGGTGACCGCGTTGGCCGTGGACGGTGAGGCGGCGGTGCGGTTCGGCCAGGTCTGCGGGGCGATCACCGCGAAGGCCGTCGAGGACACCATGTTCTACCAGGGCGCGCGGCTGGTCTCGTTGCAGGAGGTCGGCGGCAATCCCGCGCGTTTCGGTCATTCGCTCAACGAATTCCACCTCGCCAATACCGAACGCGCGGAGCGCTGGCCCGCCGCGATGACGACCCTGTCGACCCACGACACGAAACGCGGCGAGGATGTGCGCGCCAGGATCGGGGTGCTGTCGCAGGCGGCGAGTATCTGGGCGCGGTCGGTCGAATCCTGGATGGAAAGGACCCCGGCGCCGGACGGCGCGACGGCACTGTTCCTGCTACAGAACATGTTCGGAGTCTGGCCCGCGGACGGTCGCCCGGCCTCCTCGGTGCCGGGCCTGCGCGAGCGACTGCACATGTTCGCGGAGAAGGCGACCCGCGAGGCGGGTACCAGAACATCCTGGGAGGAGCCGGATTCGGAATTCGAATCGGCGGTGCACGGCTGGCTGGACACGGTGATCGACGGGCCCATCGGCGCGGAGTTGAGCGATCTGGTGCACGATCTCGCCCCGCACGCCTGGTCGGATTCGCTGGCGCAGAAGCTGTTACAGCTGTGCATCCCCGGCATCCCGGATATCTACCAGGGCTGCGAACTCTGGGAGGACTCGCTGGTCGATCCGGACAATCGACGTCCGGTGGATTTCGGGGCACGCACCGGTATGCTGCAATCGCTCACCGGCACACCGGCTTTGGATACGTCGGGGGCGGTCAAGATGTGGATCGTCGCCTATGCGCTGTGGTTGCGCAGGGAACGGCCGGAATGTTTCGTCGGCGGCAGCTATCTGCCGTTGTTCGCCACCGGTGAGCAGGCGAGCAGGCTCGTGTCCTACGCCCGAGGTAAGCCGAGCGAAGCGCCGGAGGTCATCGTGGCGGCCACCAGGCACAGTGTGGGGCTCGTCGAATCCGGTTGGGGTGACACCACACTGGATCTGCCGTCGGGCAGTTGGACCGACCGCCTCACCGGGCACACCTTCCAGGGACGAGCCCGGTTGGAGAAGTTGTTCGCGCGGCTGCCGGTCGCGCTGCTGGTGCGCTGAGGCCACGGCCGAGCGCGGGCCGCACGCGTCCGCGCCCCGGACCTCCCGGGGCGCGGACGTGCTCGTATCGCAGGAACCTCAGAGCCAGGTGGGGTCGCCGAACACGGCTCCCGAGTCGTCGGCCTCTTCGGAGGCCACGTTGACATAGGTGAATTGGCGCAGAGTCACCGGGCCGGTGCAGGAGTTGACCCTGATGTGATAGTCGCGGATACCGGCGTAGATGGTCTTGCCCGGCACCATGGCCTTCTCGGCCATGCTGAGTTCGCCGACCTCACCGGGATTGAGCGTCAGTGTCGCGACCGGGACGATATTGAACGGATTCGTGGTGGGGTCGAGGTCGTCGAGGAATACGTTCGGGGTGACGCCGAAGGTGCCCGAGCCGATGTTCACCGCGCATCCGACGTGGTAGCCGACCCGCAGTGTTCCGGTCGCCTCGCCGTCGATCCGGCCGTAGGAGACACTGCTCACCAGCGCCTCGCGGGTGGTGCCCATCATGTTCAGCGGCGGGATCCTGTTGATGAACTCGTCCCGGTTACCCACGGCGAACGGAATCCCGTTCGGCGAGACGAAGGATTTCTCGTGCGGCGGCATGGGAATTATCTCGGCATTCGCCTGCGGCAGCGCCACGGACGACACACACGCGACGGCGGCCCCGGCAAAGGCCAGGGCCGCTCTTTGGAGGGTCGACATGCGGCACACTCTATTAGCCGATCGCTATGGCGATGATCTGCGACACGGCCGACGGCGGTGAGCGTCTTCACCACCCGCACCGGGACGGGACCCGTCGGATCACGCGGCGGCGGGCACCTTGTCGAGGAAGCCGTACACGTGGGCGATGCGACCGTCGCGCACGATCGCGACATCGAAGCCGACGACAACGGCCGGTGCGCCCGCCGGTCCCAGTTCCCAGGTGAAACGCACCTGGTCGTGGTGCGCGTCGACCGGTCCGGCCAGTGCGAAGACCCAACCGGGGAACTGGGCCTGCACCCCGGCGATGGCGGCGTCGATTCCGTCGTGGCCCGCGACCTCGATCAGCGGATCGATGTACTCGGCGTCGGCGGCGAAGATTTCGGCCACGGCGACTTTGCGAGCAGCGGCGTCGGTGGTGTTCCAGGCTTGCAGGTACTGCGCGACAATGGTGTTCACGGTGTCCTCCGAAAATAGCGGTGAGCTGCGGTTTCTCCGTCGCTCTCGGTACCGGGACTACGTTATGGGCGAGGCCGGTCGCGGCGAATCAGTCGCCTATAGGTACTTTCGGCGCCCGCATCGGTACCCGGTCGTGAGCCGTCTCGCTACGGTGAACGGATGCTGCACGGACGGGAAGCCGAACAGGAACGCATCGATCGGCTTCTCGAAGCGGCCCGGCAGGGTCGAAGCGGCACGCTCGTACTGCGCGGCGAACCCGGTATCGGAAAGACCGCGCTGCTGAATTACGCCGCGGCCCAAGGTATTCCGACGGTGCGCGGCACCGGGATCGAATCCGAGGCCGAACTGCCATTCGCGGCACTGCATCTGCTCGTCCGCCCCGGTATGGCGCTGGTCGACGGACTGCCGGGCCCGCAACGTGACGCGATGCGCGCCGCGTTCGGCATGACGGACCGGGCGGCTGTCGCCGACCCGATGTCGATCGGACTCGCGGTGCTGTCACTGTTCGCCGAGGAAGCCGCCGACGGGCCCCTGCTCTGCCTCGTCGACGACGCGCACTGGCTGGACCGGGCCACAACGCAGGCCCTGCTGTTCGCGGCCCGCAGACTCGACTCCGAAGGCGTGGTGATCCTTTTCGCCACCCGCACCGGCGATCACGGTTTTCCCGCGACCGGACTGCCGGAGCTGGAGATCTCAGGCCTGCGCCAGGATGCCGCCGCGGCACTGGTCGACAGGCAGGCCCCGGATCTGTCCCCCACCGTGCGATACCGACTGCTCGCCGAAGCGGCGGGCAATCCGCTGGCCCTGCTGGAATTGCCCGCCGTCCTCGCGGCCGAATCACCGAGCGCGGGACCGAATCCGCTCCCGCTGACCGAGCGCCTGCGCGTCGCCTTCCACGGCCGGGTCGGCGGAATGCCGGACCGCACCCGCACCCTGCTGCTCCTCGCGGCCGCCGCGAATACGCCCGAACTCGGGCCGGTGCTCCTGGCCGCGACGGCATCGGGTGTCGACCTGTCTGATCTGGCCCCCGCGGAGGAGAGCGGTTTGGTGCGCAGCGACGGGCGGAGCCTGACGTTCCGGCACCCGCTGCTCCGTTCGGCGATCTACCGGGGCGCGCACGTCGCGCAACGCCTCGCGGCACACCGCGCCCTCGCGGACGCGCTCACCGACGACGCGGACACCGACCTGCGGGCCTGGCATCTGGCCTCGGCGGCGACCGGACCAGACGACACCGCGGCCGACGCCCTGGAGGCCACCGCGCACCGGGCCCGGATCCGCCACGGCTACGACGGCGCGGTCGCCGCCTACGAGCGAGCGGCCGATCTCAGTACCGACACCGGCGCGCGGGTCCGCCGACTGGTGCTCGCGGCCGAAACCGCCGCCGAAACCGGGCGGGTCGACCTGGCCGGGTCGCTCGCCGAGCGAGCGGCCGCGCAGACCGTGGATCCCCGGCTCGGCGCTCGGCTGGATCTGGTGCGCGCGACGGCGGCGTTCGGGTCGGGGAAACCGCGCGCCGCACATCGGCTCCTACTCGGGGCGGCAACGGCGATGCGCGAACACGAACCCCATCGCGCGGCCGGGATGCTGTCACAGGCCGTGCACACCGCCTGGTATCTCGGGGAAGCCGAACTCGCCGAAGTGAGCGCGCTGTGGGCCGAACTGCCGCTCGACGATGCCGATCCGATGGCACCCGTCGCCCGCTACGTACTCGGCGCGATCGACCGTCGATACACCGTGCCACTACGCGACGCCGCCGCCGACGCCAGGGCCAACGGCGCGGACAGTCCACGAGATCTGGTCCAGATGTGCGGGGCCGGGCTGGTCGTCGGCCAGGACGATCAGGTCACCGAACTCGTCGCCGAACTCGTCGCGGAATGCCGTGACCAGGGACGTATCGCGGCGCTGCCCTCGCTGCTGTTCTTCCGCGCCGAGGCCGAGTTCTTCCTCGGCAGACCGCGTGAGGGCAAGCTGGCGGCGACAGAGGGCCTGCGGATCGCCGAGGATCTCGGTCAGACCCATTGGATCAGCCAGCAGCGGAGCTTTCTCTGCTATCTGGCCGCGATCGGGGGATCCGACGCGGAATGCGAGAACCTGGCCGCCGCGGCCGTCGTCGAAGAACTCGGCGGTGCGACGGCGGCAGGCGCACCGTGGACGCACGCGGCGCTCGGACTGCTCGATCTCGGGCGCGGCAGGGTGGAGAGCGCGCTGACCCGGCTGGAACCACTCACCGAGGAACCCGCGCGGCACTACGTGATCGGATTGCGCGCACTACCCGATCTCGTCGAAGCGGCGGTGCGGATCGGAGCACCGGACCGTGCGCGCGACGCCCTCGACCGGTTGCGGGCCTGGGCCGACACCGCCGGGCAGAGCTGGATCGAGTCGCTCGCGCACCGCTGTCACGCGCTGACCACCGTCGGCGACGACGCCGAAACCGGCTACCGCGCGGCGCTACGACTCGGCGGACACCCCTTCGACCTGGCCAGGACGCAACTGCTGTACGGGGAATGGCTGCGCAGGGCCAAGCGCAGAATCGACGCGCGCGTACCCCTGGAACAGGCGTTGGACACCTTCGATCGTCTCGCCGCCGTCCCATGGGCGGAACGTGCCCGGATCGAACTCGCGGCGCTCGGCGTCGGCGCGGCGGAGCGCCCCGCCGACGGGGTGTCGGCACGGCTCACGCCGCAGGAACTACAGATCGTGCGACTGGCCGCGCGAGGGCTCTCGAATCGGGATATCGCCGCGCAATTGTTCCTGAGCCCGCGCACGGTCGGCCATCACCTGTACAAGGCGTATCCGAAACTCGGAGTGCTGTCACGAAACGAATTGCGGGAATTTTAGCGGCCGGGGCCGCGGGTTCGCGGCCCCCTTTGTCTCGCGTCCGAGCGGTCGAGACTCGCGACTTCGTCGCATGCGCTTCGACCGCTCGGACGCGAGACGGGCCGCGAACGGGGCGCTCGTAAGACTCGCTCCGTGGGGGTGGGGTGTTCGGGTTGCTATCGAGGCTCGCGCGGTGAGGGTGGGCGGCGGCCGTCGCTCGGGAAGGTTGCGCCGTCGGGTCGGCGGTGTCGGGTGTTTGTGGCGGTCGCGACCGAGAGAGTCAGTGGGCTGACAGGACTCGGTGGGTGCGGCGTACCGGGCGGCGGCGGGTCGTGGCGTATCCGATCGACCAGCGGGTGACCAGGATTGCGGCGCCGATGAGGACGGCGAGCTGGGCCGAACCGGTGATCAATGCCAGGATCAGGCAGGTCAACAGGCCCGCGGCCAGGGCCTCCAGCTTGTAGACCGGCCATGCGGTACCCGCGATATCGACCGAAGAAGGGGGAACCGTCGCCATTCGATCAGGATATACGGACGTGGAAGTTCGGTCCACCTAACATTTGCGCGTGGGAACACTCGGGTACCGGCCTGCGTTGCCCGATGTATGCCACTCACAGGAGAGTACGCACCGAGCACATCCGATTGGGCCCGCGAGCAGGCCGAGATCTACGACGGGTCGGGAGGCACCGAAGGCGCCTCGTTGCAGGGCAAACCCATCATCCTGCTGACCACCGTCGGCGCGAAATCCGGCAAGCTGCGCAAGACGCCGTTGATGCGCGTCGAGCACGACGGTGAGTACGCCGTCGTCGCCTCGTTGGGCGGCGCGCCCAAGCACCCGGTCTGGTACTACAACATCAAGGCCGACCCGCACGTCGAACTTCGCGACGGCACGGTGACCGAGGACTACACGGCGCGCGAAGTCACCGGCGACGAGAAGACGGTGTGGTGGGAGCGCGCGGTCGCGGCGTGGCCCGCCTACGCCGATTACCAGACGAAGACCACCCGGGAGATCCCCGTTTTCGTGCTCACGCCGCGCTGACCTGCGGCCCCGTGTAGCGACACTCACCCCACCCGCCGCGTCCACCCGATGCGACGGGTGGCAGCATAATTCGGATGTCCGATCCGCTGGTCCTCGACGAACTGTCCTCTTCCCGTCCCGCGCTCACCGCGGACGAGATCGACGCCGCCGCGAAGCGTATTGCCGACATTATCGAGCCGACTCCGCTCCAGTACAGCCCGAGGCTGTCCGCGGAGACCGGCGCGCAGGTGTACCTCAAGCGCGAAGATCTCACCGCGGTGCGGTCCTACAAACTGCGCGGCGCCTACAACCTGATCGTGCAACTCACCGCAGGCGAGCGCGCGGCGGGCGTGGTGGCGGCGAGCGCGGGCAATCACGCCCAGGGCGTCGCCTACGCCTGCCAGGCCATGGGCATCCGCGGCCGCATCTACGTGCCAACCACCACGCCCAAGCAGAAACGTGACCGTATCCGCGTGCACGGCGGCGAATTCGTCGAACTGATCGCCGTCGGCGAGACCTACGACGCCGCGGCCGCCGCGGCCGTGGCCGACGTCGAACGCACCGGCGCGACCATGGTCCCACCGTTCGACGATCCGCGCACCGCGGCCGGACAGGGCACCATCGCCGCCGAATTCCTCGAACAACTCGGCACCGCCCCGGATCTGGTCATCGTTCCGGTCGGTGGCGGCGGCTGCCTGGCTGGGGTGGGAACCTACCTGCGCGAACGCGCGCCCGAAACCGGAATTCTCGGTGTCGAGCCCGCGGGCGCGGCCTCGATGACGGCGGCGCTGGTCGCGGGCGGGCCGGTGACACTGCCGACGATCGATCCATTCGTCGACGGCGCGGCCGTGCGCCGCATCGGCACGGTGCCCTACGCCGCGGCCGCCGGATTCGGGAGCCGGGTCGTCTCGCACGCGTCGCTGCCCTTGCTGACCGCGACCGAATCACCCAAGGGCGCGGGGCAGTTCCGGATGATGCACGTCGACGAGGGCGCGATCTGCACCACGATGCTCGACCTTTACCAGAACGAGGGCATCATCGCCGAGCCCGCGGGCGCGCTGTCGGTCACCGCGCTCGGGGAGATCGAGATCGAGCCCGGATCGACGGTGGTGTGCCTGGTCTCCGGCGGCAACAACGACGTCTCGCGCTACGGCGAGATCATCGAACGCTCGCTGGTGCATCGGGGCATCAAGCACTATTTCCTGGTCGATTTCCCCCAGGAGCCGGGTGCGCTGCGGCGATTCCTGGACGAGGTGCTCGGGCCCGACGACGACGTCACCCTGTTCGAATACGTCAAACGCAACAACAGGGAGACCGGCGCGGCGCTGGTCGGCATCGAACTCGGCGGACGCGACGGCCTCGCCCCGCTGCTGGATCGGATGCGCGAATCCCCCATCCGGTGCGAGCGGCTCGATCCGGGTTCCTCGGCCTACCGCTATCTGACCTGAGCTGAGCTAGGCGGCCGCCTCCCGCGTGACGGCGGGGGCGGTCCGCTTGGCACCGCGCACACAATTCATCATCAGCGGCAGCAGCCACAGCGCCGACATCTGGTCGACGCTCATCTGCGGTACCGACATCCTGTTGTGCACGAACCCGACCGACAGCCCCAGCCGCGGTTCGGCCCAGCCGAACGATCCGCCGAGTCCGATATGCCCGAGACCTTCGTGCGCGTAGGGAACCGGCAGCGAGTGGTAGCCGAGGTGCCACAGCATCGGTACGTAGAACAGCGCGTGGTCGAGCTGATAGCTGCGGATCCGGCGCAGCTCGGCGATGGTGCGCGCGGTGAGGTAGCGGCGGCCGTCGACCATGCCGCCGTTGGCGAGCGCGCCGTACACGCTCGCGAGTCCGTGCGCCGTGCACACACCGTTGCCCGCGCCGAGTTCGGTGTTCAGGATCGGCGGGGCGTCGCCTTCGAGGATGGCCTCGACTCCCGGCATGAGCAGGGCGCGGGCCGCGGCGCCGGGGGCTCCGGGGAAACCGAAGGTGCGACCGAGAATCCGCGCACCGAGCGGTCCGCCGAAGAGTCGCAGCTGATTGCCCGCGAGCGGGGCGAAACTCGTCGACGATCCCGGCGGCGGCGCGCCCAGGTGGACGCCGTCGATGCCGAGCGGTTCGGCGACCTCGGTGCGGAACAGTTCGGCCATGCCGCGCCCGGTGATCGCCCTGGCCAGACCGGCCATGAGCCAGCCGAAGGTGAGCGCGTGATAGGTGGGGACCCCGAACAGCCGGTCGGGTTTCGCGGCGGCGAGACGTTCCTCCATGAGGCGGTGATCGAGTATCTCGGAGACCTCGGAGGCGACCGTGCCGAGTGAGGACAGTCCGGCGCGATGGGTCATCACCTGTTCTACCGTGATCGCGCCTTTGCCGTTGGCGGCGAATTCCGGCCAGTATTCGGCGACGGGCGCGGAGTAGTCGAGCAGGCCGCGATCGGCGAGCCGATGCATGACGGTGGAGGTGATGCCCTTGGTGGCGGAGAAGACGATGGTCCCGGTCTGTCCGGTCCATCCGACCGATCCCGAATGCTGTCCGGTCCAGATGTCGACCAGCGTCTCACCGTGACGGTGGATCGCCAGCGCGGCGCCCGCCCCGCGGCGATGACCGAAAGTTCTCGCGAACGCCCGTACCAGGGGGGCGAATTCAGCGCTCGCGCTGCCGCCGACCCCCTCGGGTAGATCCACGAAATCTCCGGACCAAGCCACATTGCTCATTATTCAACGTTACGGCCGGTACCACGTCCGACGGACCCGTCCCGGACAGCTGAGGCCACAATGTTATTGCCCTGACATCGCGGTGTCGACGACGGTGAACGAGTGCCCCGGCACCGTCGTGCCCGTGTCCGCCTGCTCCGGATCGTCCCAGGACAGGATCGCCGCGCCGGAGTATCCGACCGTCGCCGGATGTTCCGACAGATTGCAGATCAGCACCAGCGGACCGCGCCGCACCGCGATCCACCGCGCGCGTTCGTCGTAGTCGACCTCGACGTGGGACAGCCACGGGTCGGTGATCTCGGGACGGGTCCGACGCAGTTCGAGTAGCGCCCGGTAGCAGCCGAGCAGTCGGGCGTGGCCGTCGCGCGACGGTTCGGTCCAGTCCAGTTTCGAACGCAGGAAGGTCGCGGGATCCTGCGGGTCCGGCACCTCGTCGCTCGACCAGCCGTGCTCGGCGAATTCGGCCTTGCGACCGGTGGCGGTGGCGGCCCCGATCACCGGGTCGGTGTGCGAGGTGAAGAACAGGAACGGGGTGCGCGCACCCCACTCCTCGCCCATGAACAGCATCGGCGTGAACGCCGAGAACAGGACCAGCGCGGCCTTGAGCGCGAGTTGGCCGTCGCCGAGATAGGCGCTCGGACGATCGCCGATGGCCCGGTTGCCGATCTGATCGTGGGTGCACGTGTAGGCCAGCAGCGCGCTCGCCGGAATCAGGCTCCGGTCGATGGGCCTGCCGTGGACGCGCCCACGGAAACTCGACCACGTGCCCGCGTGGAAGAACCCGTGGGTGAGGGTTTTCGCCAGCGATTCCAGCGCGCCGAAATCGGCGTAGTAGCCCTGCCGTTCACCGGATACCGCGGTGTGCACGGCGTGATGCAGATCGTCGTTCCACTGCCCGGCCAAGCCGTACCCTCCCGCCGCGGGCGGGGTGAGCAGGCGCGGGTCGTTCTGATCGCTCTCCGCGACGAGGGTGAGCGGTCTGCGCACGTGGGCGGCCAGGGCCGTGGTCTCGGTCGCCAGTTCGGCGAGCAGGTGGGTCGCGGTGCGGTCGACCAGGGCGTGCACCGCGTCCAGGCGCAGCGCGTCGATATGGAAATCGCGCAGCCAGCGCAGGGCGTTGTCGATGATGTGGCGACGCACCGGACCGGAATCGGGTCCGTCCAGATTCAGGCTCTGACCCCAGGTGTTGCGCCCGTCGGTGAGGTACGGGCCGAAACGCGGCAGGTAGTTGCCCGACGGCCCGAGGTGGTTGTACACCACATCGAGCGCGACCGCCAAACCTCTTGCGTGACAGGCGTTCACGAACCGTTGCAAACCGTCGGGGCCACCGTAGGGTTCATGCACGGCGTACCAGAGCACGCCGTCGTAACCCCAGTTGTGGGTGCCGTCGAAGGCGTTGACCGGCATCACCTCGACCACCGTGACACCGAGGTCTACCAGGTGATCGAGCCGCTCGACGGCGGAATCGAAGGTGCCCGCCGGGGTGAAGGTGCCGATATGCAGTTCGTAGTAGACCGCGCCTGCCAGCGGGCGGCCGGTCCATCCGTCATCGGTCCAGCGATCGGGGTCGACGGTGTGCACCGCCGAGCGGGCGTGCACCCCCTCCGGTTGTCTGGGCGAACGCGGGTCCGGCAGCACCGTGGGGTCGTCGTCGAGCAGGTAGCCGTAGCGCGTCCCGGATTCGGCGGGAAGTTCGGCGCGCCACCAGCCCTCGGCGGAGCGGGCCATGGGATGCGCGATCCCCTCCAGATCCAACCGCACCGACTCCGCCCGCGGAGCCCACACCTCGAAGGCAGTCACCGCGCCAGCATCGCACGGGAGGCGCGATCCGGCCCGTCAGGCGAGCGCCCCGCTCCAGGCCGTCGGGCGCCTCCGCGCTCCGGCCGTCGACCGCGGGGCGAGACCGGCTCGCACCGGGCGCGTGCATCCGTACCTCCTGGCTGACACAGTGGAAGCGTGGGATTCTACGGAGATCGGATCGTGCCGCGCCTCATCGACGTGGCGTGCGGATTGAAGGCCAACGATCCGCAGCGCGAACGCGCCTGCGCCGGACTGCACGGCAGGGTGGTGGAGATCGGATTCGGCTCCGGGTTGAACGTGCCGTTCTATCCGGCCACGGTCGGATCGGTCAGCGCGGTGGAACCGGCCGATCTCGGATGGCGACTCGCGGGCAAACGTCTCGCGGCGGCCACGGTGCCGATCGAGCGGGCGGGTCTCGACGGCCAATCGCTGCCCTTCCCCGACGACAGCTTCGACAGCGCGCTGTCCACCTGGACCATGTGCACCATCCCGGATATCGCCGCCGCGCTGGCGGAGGTGCGTCGGGTACTCGTGCCGGGCGGCACCCTGCATTTCGTGGAACACGGACTCGCGCCCGACGCCTCGGTGCGCCGCTGGCAGAACCGGCTGAATCCGGTGCAGAAAGCCGTGGCGGGTGGCTGCAATCTGAACCGCGATATCCGCGGACTCCTCGAGACGGCGGGTTACCGGATCCGCGAGATCGACGTGTTCTACGCCGAGGACACGCCGAAGATCGTCGGCGCGCTTTCCCTCGGGGTCGCGGTCCCCGCCTGACGACGGGTCCCGCGCCGTGGATCAGACCGCGAGACAGCCCGGACCGAGTAACGCCTTCAGATCACCCATCAAGGCGGACGACGGTGAAACGCGCAGACTGTCGTCGAGTTTCAACAGGGTGGTCTTCTCACGCGCCCCGACGTGGCGCACGTGCACGTCCGAAGTTCCCGGATGACGTGACAGCACCCGCTTGAGTTCACCGATCTTGTCCGGGGTGCACATCCGCGTGGTGACGATGACCGCGAGCGGTTTGGCGACACCGATCGCGGACAGGTCGGGGACGACGAGATCGTTGGCGATCAACGAGATCCGATCGTCGCGCACCGAGACCCGCGCCTTGACCAGCACCACCGCGTCCTCGACCACGTCCATGCCGAACACCGAATACGACTGCGGGAAGAACAGCACCTCGACGCCACCGGTCAGATCCTCCAACTGCGCGGAGGCCCAGGCCAGGCCGTTCTTGTTGATACGCCGGTTCACCGAGGCGAGGATGCCGCCGATGGTGACCTGAGCCCCGTCCTTGACATCGCCTCCCAGGATCGCCGGGATCGGGGTGTCCACCTGCGAGGCGAGGACGTGTTCGACACCGTTGAGCGGATGCCCGGAGACGTAGAGGCCGAGCATCTCGCGCTCGAGGGCCAGTTTGTGCTTGGTCTCCCACTCGTCGGCGGGTACGGCCACATTGAATACCGAGGACACCGACTCGTCGGCGTCGAGCCCGCCGAACAGGTCGAACTGTCCGATCGCCTCGGCCTTCTTGGTGGTCATCACCGCGTCGATGGCGTCGGAGTGGATCAGCAGCAGGCCCTTGCGCGGATGGCCGAGCGAGTCGAAAGCACCGGCCTTGATCAGGGATTCGGTGACCTTCTTGGTGCAGGCGACGGCATCGATCTTGTTCAGGTAATCGGAGAAGTCGGTGAATTTCGACTTGTCCTTGCGCGCCTGGATGATCGAGGACACGACATTGGTGCCGACGTTGCGGACCGCGCCGAGGCCGAAGCGGATGTCCTTGCCGACCGAGGCGAAGTTCAACTCCGATTCGTTGACATCCGGCGGGAGCACGGTGATGCCGAGTTTGCGGCAGTCCGACAGGTAGATCGCGGCCTTGTCCTTGTCGTCACCGACGGAGGTGAGCAGGCCCGCCATGTACTCGGCCGGGTAGTTGGCCTTGAGGTAGGCGGTCCAGTAGGAGATCAGACCGTAGGCGGCGGCGTGCGATTTGTTGAAGGCGTAGCCGGCGAACGGGAGGATCGTGTCCCACAGCGCCTTGATCGCGGCCTTGGAATATCCGTTGGCCTGCATGCCCTCTTCGAAGCCCTCGAACTCCGCGGCCAGCACTTCGGCCTTCTTCTTACCCATCGCGCGGCGCAGGATGTCGGCTCGACCGAGCGAGTATCCGGCCACTTTCTGCGCGACGTGCATGATCTGCTCTTGGTAGACGATCAGACCGTAGGTCTCGCCGAGGATCTCCTTCAGCGGCTCGGCCAGCTCCGGATGGATCGGCTTGACCTCTTGGCGATCGTTCTTGCGGTCGGCGTAGTCGTTGTGCGCGTTCATGCCCATCGGACCGGGGCGATACAGCGCGCCGACGGCGACGATGTCCTCGAACGCGTTCGGCTGCATCCGGCGCAGCAGATCGCGCATTGGGCCACCGTCGAGCTGGAACACGCCCAGGGTGTCACCGCGCGAGAGCAGTTCGTAGGTCGGTGCGTCGTCGAGCGGCAGGGTGTCCATGTCCAGCTCGATACCGCGGTTGGCCTTGATGTTCTCCAGCGCGTCACCGATGACGGTGAGGTTGCGCAGGCCCAGGAAGTCCATCTTCAGCAGGCCGATGGCCTCGCAGGACGGATAGTCCCATCCGGTGATCAGCGCGCCGTCCTGCGGCCGCTTCCACAGCGGGATCGCCTCCATGAGCGGATCACAGGACATGATGACCGCGCAGGCGTGCACGCCCGCGTTGCGGATCAGACCTTCGAGCCCGCGCGCGGTCTCGTAGATCTTGGCGATATCCGGATTGGTGTTGATGAGTTCACGGACCTCGGCGGCTTCCTTGTACCGCTCGTGATCCGGATCGGTGATGCCGGAGACCGAGATGTCCTTGGCCATGATCGGCGGCGGCAGCGCCTTGGTGATCTGGTCGGCGATCGCGAATCCGGGCTGGCCGAACAGCACTCGCGCCGAGTCCTTGATCGCGGCCTTGGTCTTGATGGTGCCGAAGGTGATGACCTGGGCGACCCGGTCGGTGCCCCATTTCTCGCTCGCGTAGCGCACCATCTCACCGCGGCGGCGATCGTCGAAGTCGATATCGATATCGGGCATCGACACGCGCTCGGGGTTGAGGAACCGCTCGAACAGCAGGCCGTGCGGCAGCGGATCGATATTGGTGATGCCGAGTGCGTAGGCGACCAGCGAACCGGCCGCCGAACCACGACCGGGACCGACCCGGATGCCGACCTCGCGCGCGTGGTTGATGAGGTCGCCGACCACGAGGAAGTAGGCGGGGAAACCCATTTCCAGGATGACGCCGATCTCGTAGGCGGCGCGATCGAGGTATTCGCGGGGAGCGCCGTCCGGGAAGCGGCGCGCCAGCCCGAGGTCGACCTCGCGGCGCAGCCAGCTGGCCTGGTCGTGGCCCTCGGGCACCGGGAAGATCGGCATCCGGTCGGTGTGCGCCCACACCTCGTCGTAGGGCTGCACGCGTTCGCCGATGAGCACGGTGTTGTCGCAGGCGTCGGGGACCTCCGCGTCCCAGATCGCGCGCATCTCCTCGGCGGATTTCAGGTAGTAGCCGTCACCGTCGAATTTGAACCGGGTCGGGTCGCTGAGCGTCTTGCCGGTCTGAATACACAGCAGCGCTTCGTGGTTGGTCGACGCGTCCTTGGTGACGTAGTGGCAGTCGTTGGTGGCGATGGCCGGGATGGAGAGCTGCTTGCCGACCGAGATGAGACCCTCGCGGACCCGGCGCTCGATGGAGAGCCCGTGGTCCATCACCTCGAGGAAGAAATTGTCCGGGCCGAAGATCTCCTGCCATTTGGCGGCGGCCTCCAGCGCCTCGCGCTCGTGACCGAGCCGCAGCCGGGTCTGCACCTCGCCGGAGGGGCAGCCGGTGGTGGCGATGATGCCCTCGGCGTGCTGGGCGATGATCTCCTCGTCCATGCGCGCCCACTTGCCGAGCTGTCCTTCGAGCGAGGCCAGCGAGGACAGTTTGAACAGGTTGCGCAGACCGGTCGCGTTCTCGGCGACCATGGTCATATGGGTGTAGGCGCCCGAACCCGAGACGTCGTCGCCCTTCTGCCCCGGATCGCCCCACTGCACACGTTTGGTGTCGAACCGGGAACCCGGCGCGATGTAGGCCTCGATGCCGATGATCGGCTTGATGCCCGCCTTCTTCGCGGAGTTGTAGAACTCCGAGGCGCCGTACATGTTGCCGTGGTCGGTCATCCCGACCGCACCCATTCCCAGCCGATTCGCCTCGGCGAACAGGGGCGAGATCTTCGCCGCGCCGTCGAGCATGGAGTACTCGGTGTGGTTGTGCAGATGAACGAACGATCCGGACGAGGCGGCCAAGACGGTCCTTCCTCCCATGGGTCTCGACGGGGGTTGGCCTAGCGATTCTAGGCACGTCGGTATGACAGATTTCGACCGCCACGCATGCCGAACCCGGACGCCGCAGGAGAGCTCGGCGTGTCGGTGTCGAAGATCACCGGCGCGTCGAAGAACTCGTCCTATACCCGTCCGATTTCCGCCATGACGACGCGTTTTCGGGGACCGCTCACCCTACGCGATCCCCGAACCACGGCCGCTCCCCGCCGGAGGAATCCAGAACCGGACCGGACCGCGCGAGCCCCGCACCCGTCACATCGACGACGCCGGATCACGAACAACCCCTTCCTCGCCAAGGGTGTCCGCGAGCATCCGGGGTCGGTGATAGGCAGACTGTATGACGCGTGATCGCCCGGGCCGCAGGACCGCCGCACCACGGGCACGACCGACTCCACATCCGAACACGAAGAGGTGCCGATGATTTCGATCAGGACAGGATTCGCGCTCGCCGCCGCCTCGGCGGTCGCCGCTGTCGTACCGCTCGCGGGCGCGAGTCCGGCGGGGGCCGTGGTTGAGGGCCCGTTCGCCACCATCTACGCGCTCACCGACGGTCCGTGCGCCGCGCAGGTCGACGCCTCGGTGAGCGGCAACGGCTATCCCGACCACGCCGCGTTCACCGTCAGCACGAATATGGTCGGGGTCGGCGACATGGGCGCGTGCAGCCTGCCCGTCACGCTGAACTGGCGCAATCTCACGACCGGACAGAGCGGTGCGTTCACCACCGTCGCGCGCGGCCCCGGATACTGGAGCAACGGCGGATACTCCGCGATCTTCGCCCCCGGCATCGGGAATTTCACCGGCAACGTCACCGTCGGCAACGCGTATGCCCCCGAGTCGGGCGGCGTCGACTTCACGGTGAAGAAGTACCGGCCGTAGGGACTGCTTCCTGTCCTCGGCGTCGTCCGAGGACAGGACGACACCGTTCGCTGGGACGACACCGTTCGCGAGAATGACACCGTTCGCGAGAATGACACCGTTCGCGAGAATGACACCGTTCGCGAGGAAACGCTGCCCGCCCCGACAGACCGGTCGGCGGGATAATCGGCCGATGAGCCCATCGCCGCGCCGCGCTCCCCGATGACGACAGCCGTCGCGATCATCGTCGGGGCGGCCCTGATCGCCGGGGCACTGCTGTTGTGGCCGCGTACGCGCCGGTCGGTGACCACGCCCGCCGAACGAGCGGTGCACACCGCATTGCACACCGCCTCGCTGGCGGCACGACCGCTGCGCGGCGGGCTCACCGCCGCCTCGGCGCAGGAGGCCGCCCCGCATCTGCGGATCCTGACCGGCGCGCAGGCACTCGGCGTCGCCGACGCCGACGGGGTGTTGCTGGCGTGGAACGGGCCGCACGCCGAACTCGTCGAGCGCTTCACCGACGCCGCCGAACGCGCCGTCGCGACCGAGCGCCCCGTACTGGTCGTACTGCCGGGACGCGGTGATCAGACCGGACGCACCCTGGTCGCGCAACCGCTGTCGATCGAGAACGCCGGGGTGGCGGGCGCGCTGGGTGTGGTGACGACCGAGCAGCCGGGGCCGGGGCGGCTCGGCGCCATCGCCGAGGTCGCCAGATACGTGTGCGGTCAGTTGGAGCTGGCCGAACTCGACGCCTCGCGCGCACGACTGGACCGCGCCGAGGTACGCGCGCTGCGCGCCCAGATCAGTCCGCATTTCATCTACAACGCGCTCAATACGATCGCCTCGTTCGTGCGCACCGACCCGGACCGCGCTCGCGAATTGATCATCGAATTCGCCGATTTCACGCGGTATTCGTTCCGCACCGCGGGCGAATTCACGGTGCTCGCCGACGAATTGCGCAATATAGAGCGCTATCTCGCGTTGGAACGCGCCCGATTCGGCGACGCGCTCGAGGTGCGATTGCAGATCGCGCCGGAGGTACTCGGTGTCGTCCTGCCATTTCTCGCATTGCAACCGCTGGTCGAGAACGCGGTGCGTCACGGACTGGCCGGAGCGCGGCGCGGCACCATTTCGATCGTCGCCGACGACGCGGGCACCGATTGCGTGATCACCGTCGAGGACGACGGGGACGGCATGGATCCGGAACTGCTGCGTTCGGGGGCGCTCGACGCGGTCGCGGCGGGATCGGGATCGACGGGTTCCACCGAATCCGCCCACGTGGGACTGGCGAACGTGGACGATCGATTACGTGCCGCGTTCGGCAACGACTACGGCCTCGTCGTGGAGACCGCGCCCGGCGCGGGTACCAAGGTCGGCCTGCGCGTCCCGAAGTTCCGCGCCGGAATTCAGGCGTGAGGACGTGCGGATACCGGAATCGGCACGCACCGCACCGCGCTTTACGATGGAGCGATCGTGACACGCACCACCGATACCACGCCGACCGCCCTGCGCGTACTGGCCGTCGACGACGAGAAACCCGCGCTCGACGAGTTGGTATATCTGTTGCGCGCGCAATCGGAGGTCGGTGAGATCCACCCCGCGGGCGACGCGACCGAGGCCTTGCGACTGCTGCGGGTCCATCCGGTGGACGCGGTCTTCCTCGATATCAATATGCCCGGACTCGACGGGATGGAACTGGCCGGAATCCTGTCGGAATTCGCGAATCCGCCCGCCGTGGTATTCGTTACCGCCCACGAGGACCGCGCGGTGGCCGCCTTCGATCTCGGCGCGATCGACTATCTGTTGAAACCGTTGCGGGAGGCGCGTCTCGGCGAGGCGGTGCGCCGCATCGTCGGCGCGCGCGTGGCGCGGACACCGGACACCGGGCAACCCCGAACGGATCCGAACGAGGTCATCCCGGTGGAACTGGGCGGGGTCACCACGCTGGTGCACCGATCGAGCGTGAGCTGGGTGGAGGCCGACGGCGATTACGCGCGACTGCACACCAGCGCCGGATCGCATCTGGTCCGCATCCCCCTGTCCGCCCTCGAATCCCGATGGGAGAACGCGGGTTTCCTGCGGGTGCACCGGTCGTATCTGGTGGCATTGCGCCTGGTGACCGGATTGCGTGCGACCGGTTCGGGAACCGTGGTGTGCCTGCGCGCCGAGGGCACCGCGGCGGCCGTGGAACTGCCGGTCAGCCGACGGCAGGTCCGCGAGCTCAAACAGCGCCTCGTCCACGGCCCGCGCCACATCTGGACCAACCGATGACCGGACCGGCACCGCGGCCGGTCCGCACCCGCGTGGTGCTGGCCGAACGTCGCGGCGCGCGGCGGGTGCGGACCAGGGTGGAGGTCGCCGAGCAGACCGAGATCGGCGAGGCCATGGTCGCGGGGCTGATCCGCGCGCAACTCGGGCTGGCCCTGCGGATCGCGCTGGTCTCGACCCTGATCCTGTGTTCGCTGCCGCTGCTCCTGCGGATCGAGGCGATCGGCTCGGTGGTGATCCTCGGCGTTCGGCTGCCCTGGCTGCTGCTCGGCCTTGCCGTCTATCCGGCGCTGTACGCGATGGGCCGGATCTACGTCCGTCTGGCCGAACGCAACGACCAGGACTTCCTCGAACTGGCCGAGGACTGACATGTCCGAGTCACCGATCGGGCGTGGCCCGTGCGCGGCGGCGCGATGAATTCGGCGCCCGCGCCGGCCATGACGGTCGTCGCCCTGCTGCTCGCCGCCCTCGCCACCGTGGCGATCGGCGCGTACGGGGTGCGCCTGGCGCGCACGACCTCGGATTTCCTCGTCGCCTCGCGCAGTGTCGGCCCGCGCTGGAACGCCGCGGCCATTTCCGGTGAGTATCTCTCGGCCGCGTCGTTCCTCGGGGTGGCCGGACTGATCGCCAAGTACGGGGCCGACGCGCTGTGGTACCCGGTCGGCTTCACGGCGG
Source organism: Nocardia noduli (assembly GCF_019038455.1). Lineage (NCBI taxonomy): Bacteria > Bacillati > Actinomycetota > Actinomycetes > Mycobacteriales > Nocardiaceae > Nocardia > Nocardia noduli. The sequence goes on along the minus strand of NZ_JAFMPL010000098.1, from coordinate 4,030 downwards.
GCTACCTGGGTCTGCTGTTGTTCGTGGCGGCTCCGCTGCGCCGCTCCGGCGCGTACACGGTGCCGGATTTCGCGGAGTTCCGGCTCGGCTCGGTGCGGCTGCGCCGGTTGGCGGCGGTGGTCGTCGTGCTGATCTGCGGGGTGTATCTGATTCCGCAGTTCCAGGGCGCGGGATTGACGTTGCGGATTCTGCTCGGGGTGCCGAGCTGGGTCGGGGCGCTGGCCGTGGGCGCGATCGTCATCGCGAACGTGGCGGGCGGCGGCATGCGCTCGATCACCCTGGTGCAGGCGTTCCAGTACTGGCTCAAACTCACCGCTGTCGCCCTGCCCGCACTCGTGCTGCTCGGGCATTTCCTCGTCGAGGACCGGGAATTGGGCTCGCCCGCGCCCCCTGTCGTCACCGAGCGCACGACCGTCGAGGTGACCACCGATGTCAGGGTGCGGGTCGCCGCACCGCAACAGGTGACGATCACCGGCACCCTGGACGGCGACGCGGTGGACGCGGTCGTCCGGCTCGACCCCGGCACACACGACGTCGCGGCGGGCACCACGCTCGTGCTGGAACCGGGCGCGGCGGTGCCCGTGGTCGCGGGCGCGCCCGCAGACGGCGCGACCTGGCTGCGGCCCGGCGGCGGATTCGGCGGCGGTCATCCCACCTACCAGGTGTATTCGCTGATGATCGCGACCTTCCTCGGGACGATGGGACTGCCGCACGTGCTGGTGCGCTTCTATACGAATCCGGACGGCAGGGCCGCGCGATCCACCGCGCTGGCGGTCATCGCGCTGGTCGGGCTCTTCTATCTGTTCCCGATTCTGCTCGGGGTGTTCGCCCGGCTCTACGTTCCGCGCCTGCTGATCACCGGGACCTCCGACGCCGCCGTGGTGCTGCTGCCGGGGTCGGTGCTCAGCGGGCTGCCGGGTCAACTGCTCGCGGCGCTGGCCGCGGCGGGCGCGATCGCGGCATTCCTTTCCACCTCGTCCGGACTGCTCGTCAGCATCGCCGGTGTGCTCAGTACCGACATGTTGCGCGGACGGATCCGAGACTTCCGGATCGCGGCGCTCGGCGCGGGCGTGGTGCCGCTGTCGATATCGCTGGCGGTGGCCTCGCTCGACCTGTCCAGGACTGTCGCACTGGCCTTCTCGGTCGCCGCGTCGACGCTGTGCCCGCTACTCGTCCTCGGGATCTGGTGGCGCGGGCTGACCGCCGCGGGCGCGGCGACCGGGCTGATCCTGGGCGGGCTCGCTTCCGGCGGCGCGACGGCCGTCTCGGTCGCGGGCGGAGTGTCCGACGAACCGGCGGGCGGATGGCCCGCCGCACTGCTCAGCTATCCGGCGGCGATCAGCGTGCCCCTGGCCTTCGCGTCGATGGTCCTGGTCAGCATGGTGACGCGCGGGCAGGACAGCCGGACCGTCGGGCGCGTCTTCGTCCGCATGCACGCGCCGGAGCGACTGGGCATGGGCGCGGACCGCGAAGGCCGTTTGCGCACAAGATAACCGGGAAACTCGCCGCGTCGGCTCCGATGCCCCGCGACCGTTCGTCGCGGCCCGGCGACCGTTCACCGCACAGATCGGCGCCTTCACGGAGTGACCTCCGCCACATCATCAACGGCGGACTTCGGCGCGGTTACGGTCAGCGCACGTAAGCCACGTCACACGCTAGGACCCCTCGGATGACCAGTATCGACCTCGACAAGGACGGCCAAGCCCCGCGGCGCGCGCCGACCGCCGAGGAATTCGCCGCCGTGCACGAGAGCCCGCAATTCCAGGAACTGCGCAGCCGCCTACGGCGCTTCGTGTTCCCGATGACCGCGCTGTTCCTGTTCTGGTACCTCAGTTACGTCCTGCTCGGCGCCTACGCGCACGACTTCATGGCCACCGAGGTGTTCGGCAATATCAACGCGGGCCTGCTGCTCGGACTCGGGCAGTTCCTCTCCACCTTCGTCATCACCGCCGTCTACGTCCGGTTCGCCAACAGGGAACTGGACCCGCGCGCCGCGGCCATCCGTAACGAGCTCGAGGAGGGCCGGGCGTGAGCACGAATTACCTTGCGGCGGAGACCATCGGCGAACCGGTCGCCAATATCGCGATCTTCGCGCTGTTCGTCGCGGTCACCATGATCGTCGTCATCCGGGCCAGCCGTCACAACAACACCGCGGCCGATTACTTCACCGGCGGGCGCGGCTTCTCCGGACCGCAGAACGGTATCGCCATCGCGGGCGACTACCTCTCGGCCGCGAGTTTCCTCGGCATCGCCGGAGCCATCGCCGTCTACGGCTACGACGGCTTCCTCTACTCCATCGGCTTCCTGGTGGCCTGGCTGGTCGCCCTGCTGCTCGTCGCCGAAATGCTCAGGAACACCGGCAAATTCACCATGGCCGATGTACTGAGCTTCCGATTGCGGGAACGCCCGGTGCGCACGGCGGCGGCACTGTCGACGCTGACCGTCTCGCTGTTCTACCTGCTGGCGCAGATGGCGGGAGCGGGCGGCCTGGTCGCGCTACTGCTCGATATCGATTCCAAGTCGGGGCAATCGGTCGTGATCGCCGTGGTCGGCCTGCTGATGATCGTCTACGTGCTGGTCGGCGGCATGAAGGGCACCACATGGGTGCAGATCATCAAAGCGGTGCTGCTCATCACCGGCGCCGCGCTGATGACGGTGATGGTGCTGGCGAAGTACGGATTCAATTTCTCCGACATCCTCGGCTCGGCGCAGGACGCGGTCTCCGAATCCACGAACAAGGCGGTCGCGAGCCGCGATGTGCTCGCGCCGGGCGCGCAGTACGGCGCCAACGAGACCTCGAAACTGAACTTCGTCTCGCTCGGGCTGGCGCTGGTGCTGGGCACCGCGGGTCTGCCGCACGTACTGATGCGGTTCTACACCGTTCCGACGGCGAAGGAAGCCCGTCGCTCGGTGGTGTGGGCCATCGGCCTGATCGGCGCGTTCTACCTGTTCACGCTGGTACTCGGTTACGGAGCGGCGGCCATCGTCGGACCGGATCGCATCCTGGCCTCGGCGGGCGGACAGAATTCGGCGGCGCCGCTGCTCGCCTTCGAACTGGGCGGGGTGATCCTGCTCGGTGTCATCTCGGCGGTCGCCTTCGCCACCATCCTCGCGGTGGTCGCGGGTCTGACCATCACCGCGTCGGCGTCCTTCGCGCACGACATCTACGCCAGCGTCATCAAGCGCGGTAATGCCGACGAGTCGGCGCAGGTGCGGGTCTCACGGATCACCGCGGTGGTCATCGGTGTCATGGCGATCGGCCTCGGCATCCTCGCCAACGGGCAGAACATCGCCTTCCTGGTGGCCCTGGCGTTCGCGGTCGCGGCGGCGGCGAATCTGCCGACCATCGTGTACTCGCTGTTCTGGCGGCGGTTCAACACCACCGGCGCGCTGTGGAGCATGTACGGCGGGTTGATCTCGACCATCGTCCTGATCGTCTTCTCCCCCGCGGTATCCGGGACGAAGACCTCCATGCTGCCCGGCTCGGATTTCGACTGGTTCCCGCTGTCGAACCCCGGCATCGTGTCCATCCCGCTGGCCTTCGTGCTCGGCATCGTCGGCACCTGGCTGGGCGGGCGCAGAGCCGAGGATCCGGCCAAGGCGGTCGAAATGGAAGTTCGTTCGCTCACCGGTGTCGGTGCGGAGCAGGCGATCTCGCACTGACCGCCGGGAACGACCGGCCGCAACGGCGCGGCCACCGTTGGGCCTCGGCACACGCCGGGGCCCAACGGCGATCCTCGTATTGTCGATAGGAGATCTACGTTGACCAGCGCATCCACCGACCGCGACGTCCCCGCGGCCTACCCCGTCCCCGCCGAGTTCGCGGCGACCGCCAATGCCGACGTCTCGTTGTATGAACGAGCCGCCACCGACCGCGAAGGATTCTGGGCCGAGCAAGCCAACCGCCTGCACTGGCACCAACCCTTCACCCAAGTCCTGGACTGGACCGACGCCCCGGTCGCCACCTGGTTCGGCGGCGGGCAACTCAACGTCGCCTACAACTGCCTCGACCGCCACGTCATCGACGGAC
>NZ_JAFMPL010000097.1:0-32415 GCF_019038455.1 Nocardia noduli | reverse complement strand
GGGGTGGTGTGCGCGGCCGGGTCAGGTGTTCGGGACGGGAGGGTCGTCCTGGGCAGTGGCGGCGCGGTGCGGGTTGTCGAGCTGTTGGATGAGTTCTTCGATCGCGTCGAGTTGTTCGCTGGTGAGCGCGGGTATCGCCACGACCCGGGTGGTGTTGAAGCCGCCTCCCACGTCTTGCCCGCAGTCGCGGCGTCCGTTCTCGGCTTCGGCGGCGGTATCGAAGGCGTGGAGGTAGTACTCGGTGCTCGTCCCGCCCTGCTGGATGTAGGCGAAACACGGTGTCGGATCGCGGTACCGTCGAGCCACGCGTTCAGGCGTCGGATCGGGTGCAGGATGTGATGGGCTCGATCGTGCAGGTCGCATTCGTCGTAGTCGCGTTCCTCGCCGATCTCCGCGTACGCCAACACCGCACGCAGATCTTCGAGCACCGTCGCGGCGAATACCGGGTCGGTATCGAGCGTCATCGAAACTCCTCCAGGTGACTGCGATCGGTTCGGATCGGGCGCAGAGCGGGGCTGGTCAGGTTTGTTGGCGCAGGGCCTGCACGAGCGCCCAGGCGGCGTCGGTGTCGGCGCGCGCCGCCGCCAGGCGTCGGAAGCCGCGCTGCTGGCGCACGTCGAGGGTCCCCAGCTCGGCGGCGATGTCCTGGCGGCGTAGATCGGCGCGGTAGTGGCGGTGATGGGCGGCGCGTTCGTCGGTCAGGAACTCGGCGGCGATCTCGATAACGATGTCGCACAACAACTCCCGCAAATCTGCATCGACGGTGTCGAGCGGGTGCCCGAGGTCGAGCACCAAGCGGCCGGGCTCACCCAGACACACCGCCGCCGCGGCCCCACGCCCCGGGTCACCGGGTGTGAACCGGGCCAGCACCCGCGGATTGCCCAACGGCTCACCGTGGGCGCGCAGACCGAAAAACCGCACGATCACCATCGACCGGCGCGCGGGGATCCCGTCGACCAGGACGGCGTGTTCGCCCATGTCGGTGAACACCGTCCCGGTCAACGGTGCCTCGTCGGTGCGGAACAGGGTGTAGGAAGCCCCGTATTCGGCAGTATTGGTATCGGTCGAGAGGCTGAAACCTGGTGTGGGCATGACGAATCCGAACTCCTATCGGTCGACGCGCGAAAAAGGTTGGGGGTGTGGTCAGCTGGCGCGGGCTGGCCGGTCCCACACCGGGGTCTCCACTGCGGCGTGTGGTCGGGTGCGGGCGCGGCGGCGACGGGCGAGGGCGCTGTCACCGAACTCGGTGGTGACGATCTCGGTCCGGGGCGGTCGCTGATGCCAGTACGGGTCGTGGAAGGCGGTATCGACACTGCATCCGGGTTCGAGGGTGATGCCGGTGCCGGAGGAGAAGCGCTTGTACTCGGCGTCGCCTTGCCCGTCGCGCATCGCCTGGCCCCCGCTGTACTTGAAGGGCGCTGAACTCTGCGGGACCAGGAAAACGCCGTGACGAGCAAGGTGGGAAGCCAAAGCGATCACGTGATATTCGAATTTGGATCCGAGGTATCCGGGGGCGTTGCCGGTGCGAGGACGGTTGCCGAAAGGCGGGTTGGCGATCGCGGTATCGAACAACCGCCACCGGTAGCGACCGATATCGAACACATCGGCGCAGACCCAGGTGGCCTCGGGAACCAGCTTCATCCCGACGGCCACGAATGCGGGATCAGCTTCCACACAGACGATTTCGCGCGCCGGTCGCCCGTTGGCCTGCTCTGAGAGGTTGCGGCAGGCGAAAGCCAGCGCGCCGATCCCGGCGCACAGGTCGATCACCCGGTTACCGACCACATCCAGCGACATACAGTCCGCCAGATCGGTCGGGGTGAAGAACGCGCCTTGCGCGGCGCGGGTCTGGCCGGTCGACTCCTGGTAGTGGGCCAGGACGAAGCGTTTCTCCTCCTCGTCCAGATCGCGGTGCAGACCGGCCAACCCGAGTGCTTCGCGATGCGCGTCGGCCTGCGCGCGAGTGAGTCTGCCCATGACGATCGACCTCCGAACACAGAAAGACGCCGCACCCCGGGCACAGGGGTTCGGCGAAAGGTGGATGGGATGTGGAAAATGGTTGGTGTCGTGCGGGTTTCAGGTGCGTGGGGTGTGCGGCGCGGGTTGTGCGGGTGCGCGCAGGATCTCGAATGCATGCAGCGCCCACCCTGGGGCGGCGCGCAGCAGGGGACTGTTCGTGACGGTCCCGGCATCGGTGATCTCGGCGCGCCGCCACTGGGTGGGGGAGCACACCATGACCTGTTGGACGGCGCCGATGCCGTGGCCGTAGGTGTAGGCGCGGTCCAACCGGATGACCGCCCCGACCGCGTCGCGGGCGCGTCGGCGGGCATCAGCCACAGCGCGGTGGTGCTGGAGCGCGTCGGTGCGCCACTGGCAGGCATGCGGATGTTCGGTGGGGGTGAGAGCTTCGAGTACGCGGCGGGTGACGCCGTGGTGCTGGACGGGTCCTTCGGTCTCGTGCAGGTGTTTGACGACGATCTCGGAGGTCCCGGCATGGTGGCTGCGCAGGTACAGCACCACGTGCGCCGACACCGTCACCGGCGTGGTGGTGTCGGTGATCGCGGCGTAGAGGGCATAGGACCAGCCGCCCCGGTGGCCGGTGCCCAACGCGGTGCGGCAGTGGGCCACGACCCGGTGCCTGTCGCGCAGTTGTTCGCGTAGGTTGTCCAGGACGAAGCGGTGGGTGTCGACCGAGGCCGACACCTGGTATCCGGTCGAACCCATGCTGGTCTCCTCCCGATGCGGGCGCCACGAGGGCGCGGATGGTCAACAGTTGTCCTTGCTCGGTGGCGTCGACGAGGTCGGTGACCGGTCGGCGTCGCTGCCGGAACCGTCGAGGACTGCCCGCCCTCCGCGGATCCGGGCGGGGTCGAGGTTGTGGGCGATACGCATCCCGGGCAACTCCGGTGAAGCGGCGGCAGCGGGCTGGTGGTTGGGCAGCGCCTCGAGCCAGTCGAGGACTCCCCGAAGATCGGCGTGGGCCACGACGGTGATGCCCTCGATGCCCTCGATCCCGTCGAGGTCGTCGGTGTTTTCGCCTGCGGCGATGAGGGCGTACCGGAATTCCAGGCGCGCTGCCGCCGCGATCATGGTCCTCAGTGTGTGGGGTGGGTGGCTGGGGCGCAGGCGGCCGTCGAGGCCGACCTCGGCGAGGAACACGACATGGTCGAGCAGCCCCCGCCACGGCGGGTCGAGGGCGAGTTGGTGCACGGTGACCGCGACCGCCAGATCGTGCGGTGGCCGGTGGCCGGAGCCTCCGAGTCGGTAGAGGCGATACGGGTCGTTCGGATATCCGGCGTCGCTGTTGATCAGACCCGCCCGGACCCGATTCCGGGGCTCGGGCGAGACCGGGTACGCGAGCACCGATTCGGCGACCGGGTCCGCCGCGGCGGTGAAACTCGCGGCGATCATGGCCAGTTCGGTGCCACCGGAGCCGGTGAGGGTCACCGTCCAGGCGAAGGTATCGATCACGGGAGTTCTCCGTTCAGTCGGGCCCGGGTTGTTGTCGCCGGGAACGGTGCGGCGAGTACGACACCGCAAACGGGTAGATGTCACGGGGCGAGGCGGGCTGCGGGTGAGGTGCTCGGCGCTGTTCATCGCGGAATCCGCTCTGCCGGTGCCTGGATCGGTGTGTGGGCTTCCGGGATGGGCTGATCGAGGTGCGCTGTGCCGAAGGCGGTGAGGGGGCGGCCGGAGCGCCAGTTGGTCCAGGCGTCGGCGATATTGGGTCGCGACCCGCCCGCGGCCACGAGCACGGCGTAGGCGTGGGCGAAATCGACCGCGTCACCGGACCCGACACCGGCCGCGTCACACCAGCCACGCACATACCCGAGAGCCTCGGCACACAGCCACCACGCCGTCCGGTTCCCCAACGCCGCGTCGTACTCCTCGAAACGCGGCACCCGCTCGACCGAGACCCGGGCGGGGGCCAGGTTCGCGGTCAGGTCACCGGCGACCCGCCACGCGACCCACGCCTCCGCCAAACCCGGCACGAGAACACCCTCACTGGTGAGGGATTCGGTGACACGCTCGGCGTAGGCGGACGCGAACGCTCGCGCGGTGGCGGCTTCGGGGGTGGACGGGTACTGGATGTGCAGCACACCCCAGACGAAGCCTTCGGCACGTGCGTGAGAGGTCTCGATCCGGGTGCGGATATCGGTGGCGGGCGGGTCGGTGGGCGCGGGTGTGGACATGGGGCGATGACTCCTTTGAAGGGAACGACAACACCGCAGCCGGTGTAGGGCGAGGTGGCGTATGGGCCGATCCGGCAGTGGATTTCGAGGCGCCCGCGCTGTGCCCTCGGCGGTCGTGGGCGTGTGGGGTGCGGTGTCGGGGGCGAGCGGTCCTATGGTGTGTCGGATCCGCGCAGGTGCAGGGCTTCGACGATGTCGTGGGTGCCGGGATGATCGGCGCCACGCAGGTCGGCGATAGTGACCGCGACCGCGAGGGTCCTCTCGGCGCCCCGGCGGGTGATCCGGCCCAATCCCAGCGCCGCCTCGAGCGGTGCTGCCTGCTCGCGCGACAACGGAAACTGTCGACGCATCAGCGGTGCGGGGACGCGGGCATTGCTGGTGTAGCCGTACTCGCGCCACCGCCGGACCGCCGCCGCACGTGCGGCGCTCACCCGTGTACGGACCTGCGCGCTGGATTCACGCGAGTCGTCTCCGAAGCCGCCACGGGTGTCGGGGTCCTCGCGCACGGTGATGTCGACCCGCTCGGCCAGCACACTGTGCAGACGTTCCCGGTGACGGCGTTTTGCCGCGGCCGGGCAAGCACACGCGGTGTCGCGTATTCCTGGGCACAGGCATTCGGCCGAGGTGAATACCGCGACGGTGTCGCAGGGCAGGCGCAGCAGACTGTCCCGGTTGGCGACGACGACCTCACCGTCGTCCAGCGCGACCCGTAACGCCTCGATGGTGCGGTCGTGCAGTTCGGGATAGGACTCCAGGTGCAGCACACCGAGATGAGCGCGGGCCAATGCGCCGGGACGTACCGTGGCGGCGCTGCCCGACAACGCACGAGCACTCGCGGAATGGTGGACCTCGACGTAGGGGCGTGCGCTGATCGGTGCGAGCGGCCCCTCGGGCAGGGTGCCGGTCAGCGACGCGATCACCTGGACCTGGAGTGATTCGGTCTCGGTGAGGCGCGGAAGTAGTCCGGGCAGGCGTCGGGCGAGTGCGCCGAGCCCGGCCGCTGGTGGCCCGATCAGGCGCAGGTGGTGTCCCCGGCCGCAGCCACCTCGAGGGCCCACCGCGCCCGGAAGTGACCACGGATGTCCCTGAGATCGACACCGGTGAATTCCGGCGGCACCGCGACAGCGACAGGACTGGACAGGGCGTCGTCGGCGCCGCTGAGCCAGGCCAACACCGCGGCGAGGTGATCGGCACCGAGAACAGTGATCCCCGATGTGAGAGCGGCCTCGGTCGAACTTTCGCGTGGCACGATCACGGTGGTGTGGCCGTGGTCGCGGGCGGCCAGGACCGCGGGCAGGATCCCGCGCACGGCCCGCAGTGTGCTGTCGGGGGCGAGTCGCCCGAGCAGTGCCACCCCGGCCAGCCGCGACGCGGAGATCGTGGCCGGGGTGGCGGCAGCGAGGACCGCTACCGCCACGGCGAGATCATCCATACCGTCGATGACGGAACCGACCGGCGGCGACATGGTGGGTGTGACCCGGGCCTGCGGCCAGTCCTGGCCACTGGCGGTGATCGCCGTGCGAACCCGGTCGAGACACGCGGGCACCTGGTCATCTAACTGACCGGTCACGGTGAGCGAGGGCAGTCCCGGGGTGACTTCGGCCGTCACCTCGCGTGGGTGCCCGGTGAGTCCGGCCACGATCACCGACCACGCCACCGCGCCCCTCACCGGCCACCCTCAACGCGCCGGTCGACGGGCAGGGGCCGACGGCGGGTCGAAACCGCCTGGCGGACAGGACTGGAAGCCATGATGGATCTCCGATCTCAAGGCGGGGGACAAGGGGGCGGGAAGCCGCAGCAGGGCAACGCGGGCAGGGGAATCGGTCCGATGGCAACCGAGCAGGTCGACGGCGCAGCCCAATTCATCGGATGCTGCGGTGTCGCAGCGGATTGCGTGACCCCTAGCGGGATCGCGGTAGTCGCCCGCTCGGGTGTCGACGGGTCAGGCGGCGGGCAGGTAGGTGCGGGCCTCGACCAGGGCACGGACCTGGTTGTGGACTTCTTCGGGCCAGCGCACCGGCCCGGTGATCGCGAACTCGGTCACGGGGAGTTCGACCGGGTCACCGTGCACACGCGCGGCCGGGCGGCGGCGTGCGCGTAGGCGCAGCACTCCCGGGGCGGTGATGGGTTCGGGTGGAGTGGCGAACCAGTACGGCGGGTGCGGCCATGTCGCGTCGTAGTCGATGCCGTCGAGGTGCCAGGACCAGCGCTCGGCCTGGAGACCGCGCTGGTAGTCGAGTTTGGTTTTGCCGGGTTTGCGTTTCGGGCGTGGCGGCAGGTTGGTGACGTTGGTGTCGAGGTCGGCGAAGATGTCGGGGAACCGTTGCCGGGCTTGGTCTTCGGTCATGATGGCGGTGACGTCGTGGAAGCGCACGGTGTCGTCGGTGGTGATCCACCGATGCCCGGTCATCTTCGCCGTGATGGTGTGCAGCATCAGCGGGGAGAGTGAAAAGTTGACCACCGAAACCGATTTCGGATTCACGCGCGTGATCTGCCGCCACGTCGACCCGTGAGCGCGCACGAAGTCCCCGACCGTGAAGTCCTCACGTCCCCAACCCGGGGTCTGCCCTTGGTCGATCTGGGATTGTCGGACCTGTTTCCAGTAGGCGATGTCCTTCTCGCGCTGGGTCATGCGGGCCAGCACCCGCTCCCGATGCTCACCGGTCGCGGCCCCGGTGGTCTGGGTCTGGTAGACCTCGCCGCGGCCGTCGAGGAAGCGGCGGGTGTGCCCGTCCAGGGTGCGTTGATCGCCGCGCTGCTCGGCTTCGAGGGTCTCGATCCGGTTGGCGACCGTGCGGGGGGAATTGCGCAGTTCGGTGGTGTGAGTAGCGGACTCGGCGCGATGGTGGGCGCGGGTGGCGTCGCGGTCGGCCTCGACCGAGCGACCGAACGCCTTCCACGCCTTGTCGATCGCGTTGCGGTGACCGCGTTCGGAATGATGCCCGACCTTGATGGGCTCTCCGAACGGGGGTAAACGGTCGTGGGCTCGCTGATGCGCGGCTTCCGCGGCGTCGGCTTTGGCGTCTTTGCGTGATGCCTTGTCCCGCAATGCCTCGACTCTATCGGCTTGGCGGCTCGCGCGGTCGGTCTCGGCGTCCTCGGTCGCGCGCGAGGACCGGTCGATGTCGACCTCGACGGTGTAACCGGCCTCCCGCAACTTCTTGGCGGCGTAGTCGATGTAGTACTGCTTGGGCTGACGATCACGCGAGGACACCACGTACCAGCCGTCCAGGCTGCGCCCCCACCGCCAATGCCCGACCGTCTCGCGCACCGCGGACATGACCTCGTAGGTGCCGTCACCGCGGTCGGTTCCGGTCAACAGGGTGCCTTCTTCGGCGGTGTGGGAGATCGTGAGCGGCGCGGACACGAGCACCACCTCCTTCCTGATAGTTGGTGACATGCGCATGCAGGCATGTTTTGGGTATGGGTGTGCGGCTGTTGTATTCGTGGATCCCGGCCTGTCAGTCGTGGCTGGGCGCGGGTGCGGGCAGTCGGTAGTCGTGGGGGCCCAGGCGAGTGAGTTCGTCGTAGGTGAAGTCGTCGACGGCCTCACCGATCCACCGGGTGACGGGGCCGGGCAGTGGCGCGTTGCCGTGCAGCCAGGCGTCGAAGATCTCGCTGAGGTCGAACAACCTGTCGGTCTTGCGGTCGAGCACACACAGTCGGGCGGGGTCACCGCAGCACACCCGCATCAGCGACAGCCCGGACGCGATCTCGATATCCCCGAACAGCCGACCGATGTGATCACCGGGCAGCTCCGCCAGGGGTCCGCAGCCGAGGCGGCCGGTGAACAGCCCGGGATCGAAGAACTCCCGCAGCCCGGTGACGAGTTCGTGTCGGCGTGCGGTGATGACCGCGAACACCACCTCGCTGAAGGTGTCACCGACGCTCGACTTCCGGATCGCGGCCCGCACGCGAGGCAGTTCGGCTCGGGTGAGAGTCCCGCCGACCAAGGCCAGCACATCCGCCACCGACACCACCACCGCGCCGGGCGCAGCGCCCACCGCTTGCGAGTCGGTCACCGACCCCACCGGCGGCAGGTCGGTCGGGTCAGGGTCCTCGTCGCAGCCGCCGACCTCGAGGTAGGCGCCAGCGAGCCGATCGTCCTCGCGGACCTCTACCAAGGTCAGCCCGCCCTCATCGATCCCGACATGCCCGGACACAGGTCCAGGCCGCAGGCCCATGTGCGTAATTCCGAAACGGGGATCATGGCAAGTCCTACTTTCACTGACGTCGGAGAGGAACTTTCGCGCCGCACCCCGGTCAGGGACGGCCGGTGACCAGGCACAACACGCTGTTGGCAACCCCGATGATGTGTTCGAGATGGAACCGCGCCCCCGTGCCAGTGGAAACCTCGGTGTCGGGGAACAGCAATTCGGTGAACCCGGTGGTCACGCCGAGTTCGCTATGGCTGCCCCTGTGGTTGCGCAGCATGAGAGTGAACCCGGGCAGGCCCGGGGGGTCGTTGGGATCGAGAAGTAGGTCCAGGCGCGGGTCCGCAGTAAAGGCATCGGCCTCGCGGGCGGCGTCGAAGAACACCACCAGGTCACTGGCGGACATACGGTCGTGACGGCCCGGTAGCAGGCCCTCGACGCGGTCGTGGTCGGCGGCGAGCCAGCGCGCGAAGGCGGGCTCATCGACAGCGAACGGGGCCGGATCGTGGTGGGCGATGACGATCGCCGTCTCGGGCGCACCACGCTCGGCGGTGTCGTCGGGGGCGTCGTCGGTGAGTAACTCGTGTGCTCGGGTCACCAGATCTTTCTGATACGCGCTGAGGATGTCGTGGGGGTCGCTGGTGGCGGCCCACAACTCCGCGGCTGTGCACACCAGCGCTTCGACCTCCTCGCTGGAGAACATGCGCGCGATCGGGAACACAGGCGAATTCCTTTCTCTGGAGAGGTAGTACTCCGTTCGACCGACTGGGAGGTATCGCAGACCGCACTCAGGAGGGGAGACACGGCGACGGTGCACGACGCCACGACGCCGTGCTCTTGTCTGGTGATGACGCCCGCGAGCTTGCCGAGATGCTGGGCTCGATCAGGGAATGGATCGAGTCCAGCGGCTCGACGATGGAGCGGTCGTTTATGCGTTTCGCGGCGACATCGGCGTCGATGTCGGCGTGCTGACCAAGCGGATGGGGACGTTCGAGTCCATGCTGGCCAGAGCTGCTGAAGGCGATCGGTCGCTGTTCTGATGTTGCACCTGGCCGCGCGTGGGATGAGCCGAATGTTGCTGGTCGTGTTCATGCCGCTCGCTGGTCCGGTTCGGGGAGATCGAACAGGGTGGAGTCGCAACTGCTGCATAGGTTGCCGGAGCGGGATTGAGTGCCCTGTCGGTGTCCCCATCGGTTGTAGGGGGGTCGGTGGCCCGCGGCGGCGACCGCGGCGGCGATGTCGTCGATCGCGGCGGCGGTCTCGGGGAACCAGTACCGGATCTCCTCCAGTTCACCGGGTTTGGCGAAGCAGCCGCAGAGGCACTCGGCGGACATGTGCAGGACCGCGGAGACCGGGTTCCGCGGAACGTCGGCGTGGATCTGGCGGTAGGTGTTGAGGTCGAGTTTGGTCCAGTTCGCCAGCGGTGAGACCCAGATGATCGAACCCCGGCGCTCGTGTAGCGCGATATCGGCGCGCCTGGCCGATTCCTGCCGCCGTCGCCCGGCGAGGAAGACGATTCGTTGCGTGCGGCTGTCGGTGACGAGCTTGCGTCGGGCCTGGCGCAACCCACGCTCTTTGAGACGCTGATACATTTTTAAATGCATTGCTGGACCGGGAAATCCGCGCTCGATGACCAACTGTCGATAGGTTTTCGGCGGGGATTCCTCCAGCAGTGGTAGACCCCAGGCGAGGCAGGTGTCACGCACGAACTGCCGGGTTTGCTCGACACCGATCGTGGTGTTGCAGTGGATCGCGTGTGTGGCACGGTCGCGGAACATGTGCGTCAGCGCGGTGGAGTCGTCGCCGCCGGAGAGCAACACGCAGGTCGCGGCGACCCGACGGCCGCCGAGGTGGGTGTGCAGGGCCGAGGCCAGAATCGTGTCGGCCTGTTCACGCAACGCGATGACACGTCGGATTCGGTCGGGTGCGCTCAGCCTCGCCACCTCATCGGCCGGTGTCGGCCGGTGTAGTCCGGGGAGGACTGGGTCGTGGCCGGGAAGCTCGAACAGGGATTGGTGCTCCCAACCGTGGGCAGGTGTGGTGGATGCGATGGTCATCGGGTCGGGCCTCTTGTCAGGCTGGATTGGACAGCGGTCAGGCAGATGAAGGCGCGGTCGGTGCCGATCTGCACGGGGTGGGTCGGCGGGTGGGCACGTCGGAGAGCTTTGTCGCCGATTGCAGGAGCACCTCGCGGACGCCGTCTGATGCCTCTCGCTCGTCGTCGGTGAGAACGAACTGTTCGAGCGTCTGGTCCACGTCGTCCTCGACGGTCGGCAGTTGACCCGCGCTGGATTGCTCGGGCAGGTAGAACGGGCAGGCGAGCTGATGCGGGCACTTGGCGAAGACGTCGTCGCTGCCTGGCACGCACGGTCGCAACCGCCCCCGACGCAGGGCGGTTCGGGATGGCGGACGTGTCAGTGGTTGAGGGTGCGGCGGGCGTGCAGGAGCACGGTGTCGGTGTTGGTGCCGGAAGTGGCGAATGCCTTGGCGGGCAGGGGTGTGTGTCCGCCGTGGGCGGTGATGAATTCTCGCATCGCATGGTGGTCGCGGTCGGCGCGGTAGGTGTAGCCCTCGGGCGCGAGAGCCAACAGCTGCCCACCGTCGTGGAGTAGGTTCCAGGCGGTGTGGAGGTGATCCATCCACACGGTCGGGTGTCCTGGTAAGGCGAAGGGTGGGTTCATCACCACCGCCGCGAATTTCTCGGTCGTTGTCGCGGCGTATTCCTCGAAGCTGGCGATCACGATGGTGACCCGCGGGTCGTAGTCGATGGCGGCGGCACGCGCGCGGTCAGGTTCGACGGCGGTGACCTCCACAGTCGGGTTGGTGGCCAGGATCGCCCGCACGAGCGCACCGTCACCGGCCGAGGGCTCGAGCACGCGCGCGCCGGGCGCCAGTGCCGCGATCCCGGAATGCTCGCCTGCGACGAGGTGGCGGGCCAGCGGCTCGGGGGTCGCGAAATACGCGTCGAGGACTTTCCTGTCGGTGTTGGGGGTCGCGCCGCGCGCCACGGCCGCGGCGATGGTCTCGGTGGGGTCGTCGGGGAAGATGTGGGCTCGTGCCCGGCGATTCCATCGTCCGCCCATGGACTCGATGACGCTGTTGATCTTGCGGTAGTCGGCCTGGCTGAGCTGCTCGGGCAGCACCAGGTTGTTGCCCTCGATTCGTGACCGGGCCAGGATCTCGCGAGCGAACTCGGGCACCGGCACCGACGTTCTCACAGCCATTGATGATCACCTTTCACACAGAACAGACACGGACAAGGACATGCACGCCCCGCGCGGAGGGGAATCCGACTGACGTCGCGCGGCACGGGCTGCCGAAAAGGCAGTGGTGGACACGAACTCCGGGCGTCGCGCCGACCTCGACCGGTCACCAGGACGGGTCGAGAACCAGTTCCACCCACTCATCGACGACGGCCAGACGGTAGCGGAGGCAGGAGGTATCGGTCGGGGTCGTGGTGATGTGCAGCCGGTAGCGGTCGGTCCAGGTGCGCAGTTCGTCCCCGGCGGCGGCGAGCCGGTGCCGCACATCGAGATCCAGTGATTCGAAGTGCTCGCCGTAGTCGGTGAGACTGCCGGTGTACAGGGCACCCGCGTAGCACCACACGTAGCGGCGCGGTTCACCGTGCTGAGAGGCGGCTTGAAGATGTCAGTGGGGTGGCCTGGTAATACGACATCAGGTGTCAGTGGTAGGCGACACCGGATGTCAGTAGCTGGTGGCGTCCAGTTCGGATGCTGACCGGCGGAAACGGGAGAGTTCCCGTTGGGCCTGCCCGGGGCTTTCGGTTTCAGGTGATCGTTCTTCGATAGATTTGCTGGGAACTACCTCAGGTGCGGCCGTCTCGGCGGGTACGAAGCCCAGTTGCTCGTAGAAGACTCGTGCGCCGCTGGCGGTTGCGCCCGGATGGTCGATTCCGAAGGTCAGCACCTCGATGTTTCCCGGACCTGTGTAAATCTGTGTGTCGCTTGTGTCATGAGCGCTGAGCAAACGTTTCTTTCCGTGCTCGGTTCCCCGGCGCACAGCACCTTTCCCGCGCGGATTCGCTGGCCTATCACGATGCATGCGCCCAACTGGATCCGGTGATCATCCTCGGGCGGGTGGCCGGTATCGATGCCCTGCACCCCGTTGCCGGGTGGGCCGGCTGGTGGTGCCGGTAGAGCGGTGCCGTGCCCTACCGCACCGCAACGGCCCAACAAGGCACTACTGTGCGGAAACGACAGCGGCACAGCGCGATGCTCTGCGGACCGGCGAGCCGGGGACCGTCGCCGACGCGGTGCTCATCCTGTGCGTGGGCTGGACCGGGTTCGGTGGTGCCGTCGAGACCTAGGGGCATCGACGGTTATGTCAATGGGAGGCGAGGGTTGTCCGACCCGCAGACAGGTCATGGTGCCGTGTTCGGGAGGCTGTGCGAGGCAGCTGTCCAGGTGTCGGGCGGGAACCATCGAAGGCAGGCAGATGCCGTCGGCAGTCCAGGCACCACTGTGTGGTGGGAATGGTTTGTAGTAGGTGAAGCGGGATCTCGGTGTGGCAGCGGCGGCAGCGCCCGTAGCGGCCTGTGGTGATGAGCGCGAAGGTTTCGTCGATATCGGCCAATGCTTGTCGTGCGGCCGCGGCCAATTTGAGGCTGACCTCGTGCCTGGCCCGGTCAGCCGCGTCGGCGGGGATGACTGCGCGGTCGATTTCGGCATCGAGTTCGGCCAGTTGCTGTACCCGGAAGCGGCGTTGTCGATCGAGTCTGGCTTGCAGCGCGGGTAAGTGGTCGGAGAGGCGTGCGTGTGAGGTGGGGTGTGCGAGGGGCATCTGGGTCTCCGGGCGGAAGGTTGGATTGTGGTTCGAGGTGCGGTCACGGATATGGCGTTCGTCCACGTTCGGCGGCGTGTACTCGAATCCGCCGACGTGGCGGTGTGCCGCTCACGCCGGAAGAGCGGATTCACTTGTTGTGTGTGGTGGAGTGGTGTCAGTGCACCGCTGCGGTTGCGGCGGCTGGTGTGGTCTCAGCGACCGGTGTGGTCACGATGGTCGCTGCCGGTGTGGTGGCGGTGGTCGCGGTGTGGATGCCGGGCACTGTGTGGGTCAGGGCGACGGCGATGCGCCGTTCGGATTCATCGGCGAATCGGCCGGAGATACTGGCGTGGCCTTCGTCGACGGTGACATGCCAGCGCCGCGCGCCGACGTATCGATCGAGGAGGTACTGTGCCTCGCCGGCGAGTGCATCGTCGGGGGTGAGCATGATCCGCAGCGCGTCGCCGCGGCTGAACATGCCGATCACACGGCCGTTGGTATCGACCACCGGCAGGCTACGTAGTCCGTGCGTCACCAGCCTGTTCATGACCTCGGCCAGTACCGCAGTGTCGGGGACCGAGACCGCGGGGGCGGTCATCATCGCGTCGACGGGGTCGTCGAGTTCGCCGGCCCGCAAGAGGTCACCGCTGGTGACTACCCCGACGAGCCGATCGTCACGGTCGAGAACGGGCAACGCCGCGTAGCCCAGTTCGGCGAGGGTCAATGCCGCCTCGCGCGCCGTGTTGTTGTATCGCACGGCGACGACCGGTCGTTGCATGAGCTCACACACCTGCATGTTCATCATTGCGTTCAACTCCGCTTCATTTGATTACCGGATCGGCTCCGAAGCCGGATACACACACCGGGCCGTCCCGGTGTTTCCGAGTGCTCGGTGGTCCGTTTCGTGCCGAATCAACGCAGCAGGCCGGAGTCGCATCGGGCAATACCCGGATTCCGCGGCATGATGGCCGACGGGGGTCGGTGGTCAGTCCGCTCGGCACTCACAGTTTCACTGCTCCTACCTGCGTTTTCTGCTCAACTCCATGATGGGGGTGCAGGTGCGGCGAGTGGTTGCGCTGATCCGACAATCGGGGTGTCGAGTTTTTTGGGGATAGCACAGCGCGGGTATGTCAGGCGTCGCCGGTGACGGCGAGTTCGATCATGGTGGCGAGTCGTTTGCGGGGGTCGTCCAGGCCGAGATCGGTCACTTCTGCCATTTTGCGCAACCGGTTCCGCACGGTGTTCTCGTGCACTCCCAGCTGCGCGCCCGCCGCTACCGGGTCGCCTTGGGCCTGCAACCACGCACACAGCGTCGTCACATACTGGGTGGAGTTCGCTTGGTCGTGGCGCCGTAACTGCGACACCGGCCCGCGTACGGGGGTGCGGCCGGACAGCCCGGCGGTGCGCAATCGTTGCAGCAGGATCTCGTCCCACGATTCGTCATAGGCGAGGGGCTCGGCATCTGCGGGATGGGCGGCGCACAGCGCCAGAGATTCGTCGGCTTCTCGGCGTGCCAACGCAAGTTCCGTGGCCTGGGCAACCCCGCTGATACCCGCCAGCACCGTCATCCGCGGGGGCAGTGCCGCCTGCCGCTCGGATATCCAGCGGCGTGCCGTCGCCGCCTGATCAGCGGGCAGCACGGTGTAGACGGTGTCGCCGACCAAGGCGCTGCGGCTCGACCGCGACCAGCCGAATCCGGTTGTTGCTCGTTCGAAGATCACCAGCAGCGAGGTGTGCTGTTCCTCGGCGATCCCGGCCCGCAGCGCGATCACCCGCAAACTCTGCGGCGCCAACCCCAGCCTGCCGGCCACCGTCGCCGCGTCCGCGGCGCCCTCCAGCAGGCGGATCACCGATTCGGATTCCACCTGACGTTCCAGGTCCGCGCTGGCCCGCGACCGTAACAGATGCAGAGCCACCGTGTGCGCACCCTCGATCAAGGCCTGGTGCCGAGCCCCGGCCAACGGCGCCGGGCACGACACCCACACCGAGCCCAGCAGTTGCCGGCCCACGCGCACCGCTACGACCATCCGCCCGGTCATTCCACGCTCTTCCTGAGCGGGAACGAACAGCGGTTCATCCGAGGCCGCCAGGTGCGTGAAGACACCGCCCGCGTCGAATACCGCACGCAACCACGGCGGCATCTGCCGACCCAGGATCGTTTCGACGCGTGCGGGGTCGAGGTGCTGCTGCGGCCGGGAGTAGGCCAGCACGCGAGACAGGCGGTCCTCGATCGTCACCGCGCCGTCGACCGCGGTGGAGAGGCTGTCGGCCAGAGCGAACAGATCGGTGGGGCCGCGACCGGCTTCGGTTTCGCGGCCTTCTTGGACCAGCCCGTAGACCACTGCGGCTACCTCGCTCCAGGCCACCGCAGGGTCGATCACCAGTACCGCTACCCCCTCGGTCGGCGGCTCGTCCCCGCTCTCCGCCCCCTCGCGGACGAGCGCGACAACAGCCCGCGCCGACACTGCCCAGCCCACCGCCTCCGATACCGAGCGTGCCCCGATACCCAGAAGCACATCGCCCACCTCGACGGGGCCCTGATCGGTCCCGTGGATCACCACGCTGCGTAGTTCCGTGGATCGGGGCACCGAATCCAACCGTAGGCGGACCCCGTAGCCACCCAGGATGTTCGCCAACCGGTCCAACGTCACCATGAGCCGCTCCGATATCGAACCGGTAATGCAGCGCTGTTCAGCGGTAGACGCGACGGGTAGAAGGAGGTGGCCGGAGCGCGCGGACCGCCCTCTGTCGGCCGGCGCATCGAGTTGGACACCAGCGCTAGCCGACGTCGGGGACATCGGAGACCCGGGCCGCTTCGACCGGAAGCAGTGTCCACCGCCACGTCGTCGGGGGTATGAAACGCTGCTGCAGGCGCGGGCCAGGAGCATAGGTGCGGCATTGCGTCCGTGGCCCGGTAGTGCTGGCGTTCGGTCACTGTTGAGGGGATCTATGCGGATGTGCGATGAGGTCGGCGAGTACGGCCGCTTCACTGATGCCGGTGTTCTTTGTGGCGGTGAGCAGCGTGAGATCGCTGTGGTCGGCCAGTTCGCGCAGATGTGAGAGTGCCGCGGCGCGGCCAGGTCGGGTCAGTTCGTCGCGGTAGCGGCGGGCAAAAGCGTCGAAGAGCTGCGGGTCGTGGCCGTACCAGGTGCGCAGCTCAGTGGATGGGGCGACCTGTTTACACCATTCATCCAGGCGAGCTCTGGCTTTGCTGACGCCGCGCGGCCAGAGCCGGTCCACCAGCACGCGGGTGCCGTCACCCGGGGTCGGGTCGTCATAGATTCTGCGGATCTGCACAGTGCGTCGAGTCGTCACCATCGACTCCCGGTCTCATCGCTTGCTCGCATACGGAGTCTCAGCGGGGATGCCGACCGCCAAGGCGATGGTCCCCGCGCCCGATCCGGGCCCTCACCACATACCGGACGGTACGCCTACCTGCGATTCCGGGCGGTGAGATCGCTGCCCCGATATCGAAGCGAAATGGTGCACACCACAACAGCCGGTAGCGTGGTGCAAGGGGGTGAAGCTTCCGAAAGGAAACAGATGAGCAGCGTACGGGCCGCATCGTGTTTGATGGAAGTATCCGATCTGGATCGTTCGATACGCTTCTACTGCGACGTATTCGAATGCACTATCTCGATTCACGAGCCGGACGCCGCCCTGCTGCTCACACCCGCCGGCTTCCAACTCTATCTACGGGTGAGTAAAACGCCTCGCCGACGCAATATCGGTGACTTGGGCGTGGTGTATCTCATCTGGGCTACCGACAGCAAAACAGAACTGGACCGAATCGAACATCGACTGCGCGCCTACTACCCCAGCACCTACACCCACACTGCGAACGAGATCAGTTTCATCGACAGTGTCGACCCGGACGGCGGCCGGGTACTGATCGCCTACCCGACCCCCGAAAAGCTCCCTCGCGAGGTGATCGCGGACCGCTTCCGCTGACCACCTGCCTGTTCCGAGGAAACGGCTTAATCCTTGCCCTCGCGGTGTCGGCGCCCGGCCGTGTACTGACAGTCTGCTTTGATGCGGCGAGACGTTGTTCGGCAGGGGTTTGCTACCGCGGGGAGTGCTATGTCGCCCGTCTACACCATCGGCCATTCCACCCGTCCCGTCGCGGAGTTCATCGGGACGCTGGAGTATGTCGGCATCGGCCTGGTGGCAGACATCCGAACCGTGCCCAAGTCCCGCCACAACCCGCAGTTCCACATCGACCGGCTCGGGGAATCGCTGGCCGCGGCCGGGATCGGTTACCTGCCGCTGCCGGGGCTGGGGGGACTACGGAAGCCCGCGCGAGATTCGATCAACACGGGGTGGCGCAACGTGTCCTTCCGCGGGTACGCCGACTATATGCAGACGCGCTCGTTCGAGGAGGCGATCGAGGAACTCATCGCGTTGACCGCGGAACGTGTCACTGTCATCATGTGCGCTGAGGCCGTCTTCTGGCGGTGTCATCGCCGGCTGGTCGCCGACGCACTTCTCGTACGTGGCATCGATGTCCAACACATCATGGGCGCGTCGACGCTCACACCGGCAGCGATGACGAGTTTCGCGTCGGTGCGCGGCACACGAGTCACCTATCCGTTGACGCCGCGGTGATCGGGCGCCCCATCCCACTGGGCGCGCGCCATATCCACGCGGTTGCCGCGCATCGGGGTGGCTTCGGCGCGCAGCAGGTCGAGAGCACGACCGGCGTGGCAGGATGCGGGCGTGCCGTCGGCGTATACGACCCGATGCCAGTGGGTTTCTTCGGCGCAGGTGGTCATGACATGTCCGACTTGCCGGGGGCTACCGCCGACCCGGTCGCCGATCGCGCCATAGGACATCACCCGGCCGGCCGGAATCTGGTCGATCACGTCCAAGACCCGCCGCGTGAACGGCGATATCGACTTGTCACCCGGTTGCGTCATCGGTCCTCTGAACTGGCGGTCATCGAGGCCGGCCGTCGGAGTGGTTGATGGTTGCGGTGGTGAGAGCGCACTGCAGGAGGTCGTGGAGCATGGCGGGGGTGAGGGTGCGGGTGGATATGTTGCGCCGGCTGGGGTGGTAGCAGCCGAAGAGGTGCAGCCCACGCTGTGTGGACGGGTCGTCGATGAGAATGTGTCGGCCGTGGCCGAAGGTGGGCCGGGGTGCGGGCAGGTGCCAGCCGATGTCGGTGAGGATCGGCAGTAGTGCGCGCCAGGCGAATCCGCCCAGGGCGACGATCACGGAGAGGGTGGGTTGCAGGAGTTGGAGTTCGCGGGTCAGCCAGGGCCGGCAGGTGTTGCGTTCGGTGGTGGTGGGCTGATTGTCCGGTGGGGCGCAGTGCACGGGGACGGTGATGCGAACCCCGGACAGGCTCTGGCCGTCGCCGCGGTGGGTGGCGGTAGGCCGGGAGGCGACGCCAAGTGCGTGCAAGGTGGCGTAGAGGAGGTCACCGGCGGGGTCGCCGGTGAAGATGCGGCCGGTGCGGTTGCCGCCGTGTGCCGCCGGGGCCAGGCCGACGAGGGCAACCGCCGCATCGCTGGGCCCGAGCCCGGGGACAGGCTTGGACCAGTAGTCCCAGTCGCGGTAGGCGCTGCGCTTGACGGTGCCGACGTGTTCACGCCAGGTGACCAGGCGTGGACAGGCCCGGCATCGGATCAGTGCGTCCTGCACCTCGTCGAATGTCTCGGCGCGGTCGGCTCGGATCGCCGGATACTCGACGGTGGCGGGATCGGGACCCGGCATCGGTCGAGTGTTGGGGCCATGGTCTTGTGGCATACCGGGCTCCTGTGGTGTCGTGGCTGTCCTGTGAACCACGCTGACCGTGGTGTTTCAGTCTGTGAGTAGTTGGCGTAGCACGTAGGGCAGGATTCCGCCGTGCCGGTAGTAGGCGGCTTCGGCGGGGGTGTCGATCCGCACGGTGGCGGTGAATTCTGTCGGGTGCCCGGTGTCGTCGATGGCGCGAACGCTCACCTGCCGCGGAAAGTCCTCGGCGGTGTTCGCGTGCGTCAGCCCGGTGATCGAGTATGTTTCTTCACCGGTCAGGCCGAGTGATTGCACCGATTCGCCGTCGGGGAACTGCAGCGGCAGCACTCCCATACCGATCAGGTTCGACCGATGGATACGCTCGAACGAGCGTGCCAGCACCGCCCGCACGCCGAGCAGCAGTGTGCCCTTGGCTGCCCAGTCTCGCGAGGACCCGGAGCCGTATTCGGCCCCGGCGAGGATCAACAGCGGCACCTGTTCGGCGGCGTAGACGGTGGCGGCGTCGAAGATGCTCATCTGCCGGCCGTCCGGTAGGTGTCGGGTCACCCCGCCCTCCGTGCCTGGGGCGAGGTGGTTGCGTAATCGGATGTTGGCGAAGGTGCCGCGGATCATCACCTCGTGGTTGCCGCGGCGCGAGCCGTAGGAGTTGAAGTCTTTCGGTACGACGCCGCACTGCTGGAGGTAGGTTCCGGCGGGGCCGTCGCGTGTGATGGACCCGGCCGGGGAGATGTGGTCGGTGGTCACCGAGTCACCGAGTATCGCCAGCACCCGGGCGCCGGTGATGTCGGCGACCGGTTGTGGTTCGCGGGTCGTGTGCTCGAAGTAGGGTGGGCGCCGCACGTAGGTCGACTCGTCGTTCCAGGTGTAGATCTGCCCGGCCGCGACGTCGAGCCCGCGCCAGCGGTCGTCGCCGGTGAAGACGTCGGCGTAGCCGTCGGTGAACATTTCCGAGCGCAGGTTCGCGGCGACGATCTCCTCGATTTCGGCGGTGGTGGGCCAGATGTCGCGCAGATACACCTGGGTGCCGTCAGGGGCCGTGGCGAGCGGGTCGCGCAGCAGGTTGATGCGCATCGTGCCGGCCAGCGCGTAGGCGACGACCAGCGGTGGCGAGGCGAGGAAATTCATCTTCGTCTCCGGGTGGATGCGTCCCTCGAAGTTGCGGTTGCCCGACAGCACCGAGCACACCGTGAGATCGCCCGCGGCGATCGCGGCGCTCACCTCGGGGATCAGCGGGCCTGAGTTGCCGATGCAGGTGGTGCACCCGTAGCCGACGAGTGAAAATCCCAACTCGTCCAGGTAGGGGGTGAGCCCGGCACGCGCGTAGTAGTCGGTGACCACCCGCGAACCCGGCGCAAGGGTGGTTTTGACCCACGGTTTGCGGGTGAGGCCCTTCTCGACGGCCTTCTTCGCCAGGAGCGCCGCGCCGATCATGACCGACGGATTGGAGGTGTTGGTGCAGGAGGTGATCGCGGCGATCACCACGTGCCCGTGGTCGACGGTTGTGGTGGTCTCGTCGGTGAAGGTCACCGACTGCGGCGCCGAAAGCCAGCGGTGCGTGTGCTCGCATCGACACCGATCACTCGGATCCCGCGGCCTGTCGACGGCGCGGTCGCGGTCGACCGCGATGGGGTCGCTGGCCGGGAACGACTCCCCCGATGCCTGGTCCAGCCCTACTGCCGCGGGTGCGGCGGGCGGTCCGGTCAGCAAGGACGCGACCGCGTGTGGGGCGTCGGCCAACGCGATGCGGTCCTGCGGGCGTTTGGGTCCGGCGATGGAGGGCTCCACGGTCGTCAGGTCCAGTTCGATCCGCTGGCTGTAGTCGGGTTCGTGACCGGGGTCGTGCCACAGCCCCTGCTCCTTGGCGTAGGCCTCGACGAGGCGGATCTGGTGTTCGGGGCGTCCGGTGAGCCGCAGATAGTCCACTGTCACGTCGTCGATCGGGAAGATCGCGCAGGTGGAGCCGTACTCGGGGCTCATATTGCCGATGGTGGCGCGGTTGGCCAGCGGCACGTTCGCCACCCCGGGGCCGTAGAACTCGACGAACTTGCCGACCACGCCGGTGCGGCGCAGCAGTTCGGCGACGGTGAGCACCAGATCGGTGGCGGTGGTGCCCTCGGGTAACTCGCCGGTCAGTTCGATCCCGAGAACCTGTGGGAGCAGCATGCTCATCGGCTGGCCGAGCATCGCGGCCTCGGCTTCGATGCCGCCGACACCCCAGCCGAGCACACCGAGTCCGTTGACCATCGGGGTATGTGAGTCGGTACCCACGACAGTGTCCGGATAGGCCAGCGGCGGCCCGCCGCCCGGGTCGTCACGGGTGAACACCACCCGCGAGAGGTATTCGAGGTTGACCTGGTGGCAGATCCCGGTGTCCGGAGGTACCACGGAGAAGCCCTCGAAAGCCTGCTGCGCCCACCGCAGTAGTTGGTAGCGCTCCATATTGCGGGTGAACTCCAACTCCGCGTTGATCGCGGACGCGTCCAGGCGGGCGAAGACGTCGGCGATCACCGAATGGTCGATGACCAACTCGGTCGGGATCAGCGGGTTGATCCGGCCCGGGTCGCCGCCGAGTGAGGTCATCGCGTCTCGCATGGCGACCAGATCCACCACACACGGCACCCCGGTGAAGTCCTGCATCAATACCCGCGCCGGTGTGAACGCGATTTCGGTAGTACCGACCGCGGCCGGATCCCACGCGGCGAGGGCACGTACCTGTTCGGCGGTGACCAGGTGCCCGTCCTCGCGGCGGGCCAGGTTTTCCAGCAGCACTTTGAGGCTGTAGGGCAGCCGGTGCGCGGTCGGGATACGGTCGAGCCGGTAGATGGTGAACTCCCGGTCCCCGGCCGTCCACACGTCGCGGGCCCCGAAACTGTTGCCGCTCATCACTGCGGCCCGTCGCCGGAGCCGATGTGCACATCGGCCCGGTCGATCGTGTGGAGCGCCGGTGTGATGTCGTCGCATATCGCGCGGTCGACGTTTCCGAAGGCCTCGCGCACCCTCGTAGCGAGAACCCGGCGATGCGCGAGGATCGGTGTGGTAGCAAACGGATGCAGCGATTCGGTCATGTGATGCGCCTCCTGATCAGGTGCGACCGGCCATCAGGCCGGTGCGCCGACAACGTGGCCCACTGATTTCACTGTATGCCCATCCACCCGAGCGGTAACGGCGCGAGCGCCATCCGCACCACCGTCGATCCGCCGTGCCGGCTCGATCGACTCAGCCGAGTCTGCGACGCAACTCGTCGGGGTAGTCGCGGTAGGCGGCGGCGACTTCGTCGAGGTAGACCAAGGCGGGGAAATCGGTAACCGGTTGATGATCGGCCAGGAACCGTGCAGTGTGTTCGACGATGCGCCGCTCGTCGCCTGGATCGAGGCCCAGTTCGGTCAGCACGTCGGGATCGACGACGAACTCCGATTCCACGGTGTCGCCGCCGTCGCCGATGCGGACGCGATATTCGTGATCGATGACCAACTCGACACTCAGCTGTTCGGGCATGCGTTTCAGTGCTCCGTATCGGTGACGGGTGACGGGGGTGTCGCGGCTGGTGGGATTCTCACGGGGGTGTCGTGAGGTCGGCCAGCGGCACGCTGGGGTCGGCGAGCCGGTCGAGATCGAGTGGGGTGCGGTCGCGGATGAGTTGGTTGATCGGGTCGGTGACGTCCCAGGTGTTGACGTTCATCCCGGCCAGCACGCGCCGCTCGCGCACCCAGAACGCGATGAATTCGAGCCGATCGACCTCACCGCGTACGACGACCCGATCGCTGCTACCGGGTGGGACGTACCCGGTGTATTCCATACTCAGCTCGTACTGGTCGGTGTAGAAGTACGGCAGCCGCTGATAGGAAGCGGGCCGGCCGAGGATAGCGTCGGCGACGGTGGCGGGCTGGTTCAGGGCGTTGGCCCAGTGCTCTACCCGCACCCTGGCCCCCAGCAGCGGATGCTCGGCACGAGCGATGTCACCGGCGGCGTAGACGGCGGGATCGCTGCTGCACAGCGAGGCATCGACCAGGACACCGTCGTCGACGGCGAGACCGGCGCGGGCGGCGAGCGCAGTGTCGGGGACAGCGCCGACAGCAATAAGGACGGCATCGGCGTCGATCTGGGTGCCGTCGTCGAGCCGCAGCCCGACCGCGGTGCTTTTGTGGGTGAGGATTTCGGTCGGGGACCGGCGGGTACGCAGGTCGACGCCGTGGCTGCGGTGCAGCTCGGCGAACACCTGCCCCATCTGCGGCCCCAGCACGCCGGTCAGGGGCACCGGTGCGCGGGCCACGACGGTGACCGCAACCCCGGCCGCGACCGCGGCGGCGGCGACCTCGAGCCCGATCCAACCGCCGCCGACGATCGCGATCGACGACGCGGTCGCCAAGGTGGCGCGCAGCCGGTCGCTGTCGTCGACGCTGCGCAGATACAGCACGCCGTCGGCGTCGGCGCCGGGTAGCGGCAACCGCCGCGGGGTGACGCCGGTGCACAGCACCAGCCGGTCATAACCCAGCCGGTGCCCGTCACCGAGCACGACCTGGTGGGCGTGTGGGTCGATGTCGGTGACAGCGTTACCGGTTCGCAGGTCGATGTCGTGGCGGGTGTAGTAGTCGGGTTCGTGCACGTCGATGCTGTCGCGGCCAGTCTTGCCCTGTAGGTAGTCCTTCGACAGCGGCGGCCGCTCGTAGGGGCGATGGGTTTCGTTGCCGGCCAGGATGACGGCCCCCTCGAACCCGCCCTCACGCAATGCTTGTGCGGTTTTCGCGCCGGCCAGACCGGCCCCGGCGATCACGACTGTTCCGACTGCAGCCATGGCGGTCACCGCCTGGACCCGGCGAGGGCGGCCGACAGTTCACCGGAGAGGTGGTCCCAGGCGTCGTCGAATTTCGCGACCCCGTCGGTTTCGAGGGTGGCCACGACGTCGTCGTAGTCGATGCCGAGCGCGGTCAGTTGCTCGAGGATTTGGTGCGCCTGTGGGTAGGTGCCGTGGATGCTGTCACGCGGGATATGGGCGTGGTCGGCGACCGCGTGCAGGGTGGCCTCGGGCATGGTGTTGACCACCCCGGGTGCGACGAGGTCGGTGACGTAGCGGGTGTCGTCGTAACGGGGGTTTTTCACCCCGGTCGAGGCCCACAATGGTCGTTGCGGGCGGGCCCCCGCGTCGGCCAGTGCCCGCCAGCGCTCGCCCTCGTGGTACTGCTCGTAGAGCTGATACGCCAGTCGTGCGTTGGCGATCGCCGCGCTCCCGTGCAAGGCCGCGGCCGCGTCGGTGCCGATTTTGTCGAGCCTGTGGTCGACCTCGGTATCCACGCGGGAGACGAAAAAAGAGGCCACCGAATGGATTCGGGAGAGGTCGTGGCCGTTCGCGCGAGCTTGTTCGAGCCCGTCGAGGAATGCGTCGATCACCTGCCGGTAGCGGTGCAGAGAGAACATGAGGGTGACGTTGATGTCGATTCCCTCGGCAAGGCAGGCGGTGATCGCCGGTAGTCCTTGTTTGGCGGCGGGGATCTTGACCAGCAGATTGGGCCGATCCACCAGCCACCACAGCGCCTTGGCTTCGGCGACGGTGCGGTCGGTGTCGTGCGCCCACCGGGGGTCGACCTCGATCGACACCCGCCCGTCCACCCCGTCGGTGGCGTCGAAGACCGGGCGCAGCACATCACACGCCCACCGCACGTCGTAGGCGGTCAACTCCCGTAACGCCGCCTCGACATCGACCCGGCGCAGCGTGAGACGACCGATCTGGCCGGTATAGGCGTCGCTGCCGGTGATGGCCTTGGCGAAGATGGCCGGGTTGGTGGTCACCCCCGTCACATGCCGGTCGGCGACCAGGCGGGCCAAGCTGCCCTCGATCAGCCGCCCGCGGCTGAGGTCATCGAGCCAGATCGACACCCCGGCCTCGGTCAATGCGGTCAAAGGGTCGGACATGAGCATCTCCTTCCATGCGTTTGACGAGTGCAGCCGTTCACCAGGTGTCGAATTCGGCGCCCGACCGAGCATTTCGGTGCCGGCAAACCAGTTCCGACACTGGGCACGAGGCGGCGACCTCGGCGTGGATGGCCCCGAGTTCGGCGGGTGGAGCCCGGGAGTCTGGACTCGGATCCGCAGCGCGCAGGACACCTCGGTGTCGCCTCGACGTGGTCGAGGGCCAGGCCGCAGGCGAGTGACGCCACCCCGGAGAAGCCGGACCGGCCTGCGGTGATGCTGGAAGATGGCGATCGATGCGATGCCGGACGGGAAGCGAGGAGCGGTGATGGAGAAGTTCTCGGTGGAAGCGATGGCACGAGAACTGCTGCAGCGGGCGAACGCGGTCCCCGCGCGGCGGGCGGCGGCCACGATGTATGGCGGGCATGAGCATCGGCTGCGACAGACCGTGGTCGCGTTGGCTGCCGGCGCCGCGCTGGGCGAGCACGAGAATCCGGGCGAGGCGACGCTGTTGGTGCTGCACGGCCGGGTCCAGCTACACACTGCAGGCGCCTCGTGGGATGGCCGTCACGGTGACCTGCTGATAGTCCCGCAGGCCCGCCACAGCCTCGAAGCGATCGACGATGCCGTGGTGCTGCTGACAGTCGCCAAATAGCCGGGACGGGGACGGGCGCACTGTCGACCTCGGTCAGGGCCCGGCGGTGCCGGGAGTCGATGGTAGGCGCTGCAGTGTCGGGCGGCCCCGGCGCTCTAGTCGGCATCGGACTCATCGGCCGGGTTCGATGGATCGGCGCCGTCCGCCTCAGCCGCGGTAACCGTGGCGTGGGCGCGGCTGGCGGCACCCCAGCCGGCGTGGGATTCGGCGCGCATCCGCTCCACCATGTGTGGGTAATGCAATTCGAATGCGGGCCGCTCCGAACGGATGCGGGGTAGTTCGTAGAAGTTGTGCCGTGGCGGCGGGCAGGTCGTCGCCCATTCCAGGGAGTTGCCGTATCCCCACGGGTCATCGGCGGTGACGACTTGACCGTATCGATAGCTTTTGAACACGTTCCATACGAAGGTGATCATCGAGAACCCGAGAACGAACGACCCGAGGGTGGATACCGTATTGAGGATCGTGAAACCGTCGGCGGGCAGGTAGTCGGCGTAGCGCCGCGGCATGCCTTCGGCGCCGAGCCAGTGCTGCACCAGGAATGTCGCGTGAAAGCCGAGGAAGGTGGTCCAGAAGTGCAGGCGGCCCAGGCGTTCGTCGAGGAAGCGGCCGGTGAATTTCGGGAACCAGAAGTAGATGCCGGCGAAGGTGGCGAACACGATGGTGCCGAACAGCACGTAATGGAAGTGCGCGACGACGAAGTAGCTGTCGTGCACATGCCAGTCCAGGGGTGGGCTGGCCAGGATCACCCCGGACAGGCCGCCGAACAGAAACGTGGTGATGAACCCCAGCGACCACAGCATGGGTGTTTCGAACGTCAATTGCCCCTTCCACATGGTGCCGATCCAGTTGAAGAACTTCACCCCGGTCGGTACCGCGATCAGAAACGACATCAGCGAGAAGAACGGCAGCAGCACCGCGCCGGTGGCGAACATGTGGTGCGCCCACACCGCCGACGACAATGCCGCGATACCGAGAGTCGCGAACACCAGTGCGGTGTAGCCGAAGACAGGTTTGCGGCTGAACACCGGCAAGATCTCGGTGATGATCCCGAAGAACGGGATCGCGACGATGTAGACCTCGGGATGGCCGAAGAACCAGAACAGATGCTGGTAGAGGATCGGGCCGCCGGTGGCGGGGTCGTAGATGTGCCCGCCGAGGTGCCGATCCACCTCCAGGGCCATCAAGGCGGCGGTCAGGATCGGGAACGCCAGCAACACGAGAAAGCTCGTCACCAGAATATTCCAGGTGAAGATCGGCATCCGGAACATCGTCATCCCGGGTGCCCGCAGGCACACCACGGTGGTGACCATGTTCACCGCGCCCAGGATGGTGCCCACGCCGGATAATCCCACCCCCATGATCCACAGGTCGGCACCGACGCCGGGGGAATGGATGGCCGAGCTCAACGGTATGTATGCCGTCCACCCGAAATCAGCGGCACCGCCGGGGGTGACGAATCCCGCGGTCGCGATCGTCGCGCCGAACAAATACAGCCAGTAACTGAGCGCATTCAGCCGTGGAAACGCCACGTCGGGGGCGCCGATCTGCAATGGCAGCACGCAGTTGGCGAATCCGAACACGATCGGGGTCGCATAGAACAGCAGCATGAGTGTGCCATGCATGGTGAACAACTGGTTGTACTGCTCGTTGGACAGGAACTGCAGGCCCGGTCGCGCCAGCTCGGTGCGCATCAGCAGCGCCATCAACCCGCCGATCAGGAAGAACGATATCGCGGTGAAGATGTACATGACGCCGAGCAGTTTCGGGTCGGTGGTGGTGACGATCTTCCAGATCGCCGCGCCCTTGGGGCCCATCCGCGCGGCGAACGGACGCTCGGCCTCGACGGCGGGCATGGTGTGCCCCGGTGCTGCAGACAACGGTGAATCCCCTCTCGGTTCGACATCCTCGACGGGTACACATGGCGGGTGGCGGACCCGGCCGTCACAGCATCGGGATCAGCCGACCCCTCGCCGCAGGCGGCGGCGAGTGAGACACCGCGGCGAGACAATCGATCCCTGTGTTGATGGTCGGCACCGAGAGATCCGGTGGGGTAGGTCACCCGCCGCTTAGTTTATACAAGATTTCGATGTATAAATAGAGGTATGGCGTATGTGATCGGCGAGCCCTGTGTGGACGTGATGGACCGGGCGTGTGTGGAGGAATGCCCTGTCGATTGCATCTACGAGGGCGGCCGGTCGTTGTACATCCACCCCGACGAGTGTGTGGACTGCGGCGCGTGTGTACCGGTGTGCCCGGTGGATGCGATCTACTACGAGCAGGACCTTCCCGCCGAACTCGACCCCTATCTCGACGACAACGCCGCCTTCTTCACCGAAACCCTGCCCGGACGCGACCAACCACTCGGATTTCCCGGCGGCGCAGCGCAACTCGGCCCGGTTGGGGTCGACACTCCGCTGGTCGCCGCGCTGCCGACACGGAGTAGCCAGCCATGACACGCGAAAAAGCATCCGCCACCACACTGCCGCGCTCCCGTGCCACGCCGACCGGAGCCGGTGGTGGGCGTCGCGGCGACGTGCTCGCGGCATTGCGCGGTTCCCATGATGCGTTGAGCATCGTCGATATCGCCACGCAGCTGCGGCTGCACCCGAATACGGTGCGCTTCCATCTCGAGACGCTGGTCGAGGCCGGGCAAGCCGAGCGGGTCGAACACCCGCGCACCGGGCCGGGGCGCCCGCCGCAGATGTTCCGCGCTCATCGTGGGATGGACCCGGCCGGGCCGCGCAACTACCGACTGCTCGCCGAGATCCTCACCGCTGGGCTGGCCGCCGACCCCGACCCGTCGGCCCGCGCCGCCGAGGCCGGGCGACGCTGGGGCCGCGAGATGGCCCGCGACATGGACACCGCGGCGCCGACCGCCGAACAGGCGGTGAATGAGCTGGTGCGGGTGCTCGACGAGGTCGGCTTCGATCCCGAACCCGACACCGACGACGATCAGCCGAAGATCCGGTTGCAGCACTGCCCGTTCCTGGACCTGGCCGAAACTCGTGCGAGCGTGGTGTGCCCGATCCATCTGGGCTTGATGCAGGGGGTGCTCGAAGGCCGGGCTGCACCGGTCACCGTGCAACGGCTCGACCCGTTCGTCACCCCCGACCTGTGCCTGGCCCACCTCACCACGACCACGCCCGCGCAGGCACCGACCGGATCCGCGGTATGACCACCGCCGGGGCCGTCGTCACCGCAGTCGGTTTCTGCTGGCTCGGCATGGTGCTGGCGATCTCGTTCCTGGAGGCGCCGCTGAAATTCCGGGCGCCCGGCGTCACCGTGCCGATCGGGCTCGGAATCGGACGGCTGGTGTTCCGCGCCCTCAACGGCATCGAAATCGTTTTCGCGGCAGCGATTATCGTCGCCCTCGTCATCGACCCGCCCGCCACGGGCACCATGACCGCGCTGATCGTGGCTATTGCGGCGCTGCTCGTGCAGCTCACGTTGGTCCGGCCGCGGCTGACCCGCCGCAGCAATGCCGTGCTCGCCGGCCACGACGCGCCCCGATCGCGCGGCCACTACGAGTACGTGGTGCTGGAAATCCTGAAAATAGCCGCACTTCTCGTCGGCGCCACCCTGCTACTGGCCCACAGCGTGTCATGAACAACTCCCCCGACCGCAGCCGGTCCCGCGGGAACAACACACCAGCCGTCCCCAGGGCGGCAACCACACCACGCACCTTCACACACACCCGGGAGGAATCGACAAACAGAACAATCCAGCGACACAACAGAGGAGAACAGCAGATGAGCGACCCCGTTTATCCCGCCGCGACCCACGACATCGGCGCGCGGCGCCGCGAATTGGCACCCGACATCCACCAGGCGTTCGACGAATTCAACCGGCAGGTATTCGCCGACGGGGCACTGCCGCAAAAAACCAAGCAGCTCATCGCCGTCGCGGTCGCGCACGTCACCCAATGCCCGTACTGCATCGCCGGCCACACGAAGCTCGCGCACCGTGCCGGTGCCGGCGACGCCGAGATCATGGAAGCGATCTGGGTGGCCGCCGAGATGCGTGCCGGTGGCGCGTTCGCGCACTCCACCATCGCCCTGCACACCCTCGCCGGACACGACCATGACCACACCGGCTGAATCCCGCCCCGAACACCCGCGCCCATCCCGCGACCAGCACGACGCGGTGATCGAGCAGACCACACACCGCCGCGATCACCGCGGCCGGGCCCGCAGTCCGCTGATCGTCGTCGGCATCGACACCTCCGAGACGTCCCCGCATGCGCTCGCCTATGCCGCCGGCGCCGCACGCCGCATGCACGCCACCGTGCTGGTTGCCTACATCAGCACGCTCGCCACCAGCGCCTACCTGACCAGCCTGGCGCCGATGGGCGCCGACCTCACCACCGACCTCACCACCGAGCAGGTCACCGCCACCCGCGAGCTGGCCACCGAGATCCTCCACGACCTGCCCCTGCCCTGGTCGTTCACCGTCCGCTGCGGCGACCCCGCGATCGAACTGGCGCGGCTGGCCCAGGACAACAACGCCGACAGCCTCGTCGTCGGCCGGTCGAGCAGCCGCCTGCACCGCCTCACCGGATCCACCGCCGCCCGGCTCCTGCGCCGGACCCACTGCCCGGTCACCGTGGTGCCATAACAGCGGCCCCGGCTCCACGACACCGATCCGGCTCAGCCGACCGGGTCCAGCACCAGAGCCTGGCGGCGTTGATGCACGGTCAGATACCGCAGACCATGCGCTCCCGCGGTGAACGCGCGCCGGGACCGGCGCGGCAGCCATACCAGCGCCCCCGCCGCCAACTCCAGCTCACCGAGCTCGGTGGTAAGGGTGCCCGCGCCGTCGAGCACGTGGATCAGCACATCCAGATCCGGGCCGGTGTGCGCCTCGATGCGCCCGTGCGGAGCAATGCGAATGATGTTGGCATCCAGATCGCGGCGGCGCACCGGCAACGTCCACACCGCCCCTGTCGTATCCGGATGTCCAGGCTCGAACATGGTGGTATCGGTCAATATCCGCGGCGGCGAGGTCGAGGCCAGCTTCCCGATCCGCACCCGCCACACACGCGGCCCGTTCTCGACGACCTCCCAGCCGTACCCGCCGGGATGCTCCACATCGAACTCGTCGCGCAGATGCCGCGGGTAGTGATTGTTCACCAGCACGAACGACTCCCCGGCAGCCAGTCCGTCGAACCGCGCGAAGATCGCCGGATGCTTGTCCGGCTTGCGCAACTCCCGCACATCCAATTCCGCCGCTTCTGTTGGCGTCAGGTCCGTGTCGGGCATGTGACCCACCTCCTAGTTTTTACAATCCCCTATTGTATAAACTAATCCTGCGAGGCCCGCCAGCCAAGCCCTCCCTGTTATGACGCCCGTCATCCACGGCCCACTCGGCCGGGCCAAGCGGCGACTCACAACCGTCCGTACCGGAGAATTCGAGGAGAACGCGATGACCACCGCAATCCTGCCCCCGCCCCCCAGCCACCACCCGATCGAGACTCCGACGCGTGCGATCAGCGTGATCCGGCGGGTGCAGGATGCGGTGTGCGCATTGCCCGCTCCCACATTCCCGCAGGACACGCTCAGGGCAACGACGGTGAACGACCTCGTTTCCACCCACGTCATCGACGCCCGCACCCTCGCCGTCGTCGCCCGTAAAGACCGCCACATCCAGCCGATCGCCGCGATGATCACCGAGCACCTGCTCGGCGTCACCGCCACCGTCGTCGGCAGCGCCATCACCGTCACCTTGGGCTGACCCATTCCGTCACCGCCCGCCGGCGCAGCACACTGCGATATCTTCTCCCGGCGGGGTCTCTCCGGCCGAAGCCAAGCAGGTATCGGACCGGGATCCGATTCGCACCGCTCGCCCGGTCCCTGTGTGCCGCCTCGCGGATTCAGTTCCCGCAACGAATCGAACGGTGCTCCACCTCATACACATCGGGAAAGCCACAACAGCAGGGCAGGCACTCGACGACATCGTCGGGAGCCAAAGCCATCTCGGCGATCGAGTCCCGCGCTCGTGCCATCGATTCTCGCTACACCGACCGGTTGTCGATGCTGACCCCGAACGGCTGGAACGACATTGCTCCGAGCCTGCAGCAGCTGGCCGGACCGTGTGATGTCGAACTCGACTTTCTCGACCGTGTTCGAAGCCCTGGCAACTCGACGATGTTGCTGCCGTCGGGGTCACCCCTCCAATTCCGGATACCCGACACCTCAGTCGGTACACGACATCCCGACATCACGTCGGCTGCGGCGATCAGAGTCGGTCAGACAAGCAGCCGCAGCGCAACCTTCACGCGTTCTCTAGCCGCTGCCTGCGTGAGATTCCTTGCCAGGCAATGAATCTTCGGAATCGAACAGAGCGACAGAGGGGCTTCCCAGGCTCGGACGCCCACGGCGATCGTCCGGCGATGCGACGTCACCGGCGGGCTGGGAATGGCCAGCGAGGACGGGAAGGCCACAGTCGCCGGCCATGCGGTCGACCCAACGGATGAACTCCAGTGCCGAGCCAGCAAACATGCGCCGTACCCGGTCCTGGAAGGCGCGCACGTCGTGGCCGGGCAGGAAGTCGCGGGTGCTGATCTCCCCACACCCGCAGCCGCAGGGCCGTTCGCGGAACTCGGCCTCTTCCGGGAGGTCGCAGTAGCCGACCGGGTTCTGCGAGGCGTTGACCACCGGATCCGGTTTTCCGATCCAGGCGTCGCGGACCGGGTGGCCTTCGGTCAGGGCCTCACCGTCGAGGGCGACCCGATCCTCATGGACAGACACGCCGCGGATCTCGGCGACGGCGCACACCCGGCCGTCACCGATGATCAGGGCGAACTTCTCCCGAGACAACCGTTCCTTGTTCACCTTCCATATACCTCGGCCCGCTGTCCATGCCTCCTGGGCCGTACCCCGTAGATGGGACCGCCCGGTATTAGAGTCCTTGTTTGGCCTGGTGAGGGCCGAGAAGGGACACTGAGGACATGGCAGGACGCAAGCGGCATTCCGCGGAAGACATCGTGAGGAAG
>NZ_JAFMPL010000096.1:0-32799 GCF_019038455.1 Nocardia noduli | reverse complement strand
CGAGGGCGTCAACACGAAAACCAAACTGATCAAACGACAAATGTATGGCCGCGCCAGCTTCCGACTCCTCCGCCACCGCATCCTCCTGGCCTAGCAACGCGGCTACCACCGGAAGTGAGCCAGAGCCGATTTTTGGGTGTTTCCGGCCTGATTCGCTGAGCGTTGCTCAGCGGGAAGGTGCTGTGATGGCGACACTTGATGCCGTGACGAGGAAGAAGAGCTCGGTCGAGGCTTCGGCCGAGGAGTTGGCCGCCCAGGAGTTGGTGCGGATGGCCAAGGAACAGGGTCTGTCGTTGACCGGTCCGAACGGACTGCTCAAACAGTTCACCAAGACCGTCCTCGAGACCGCGTTGAACGAGGAGATGACCGAACACCTCGGCTTCGACAAGGGCGGAGCTCCCGCAGATCGGGACTCGACCAATGTGCGTAACGGGACACGTTCGAAGACGGTGTTGACCGAGGCGACCGGGCAGGTGCAGATCGAGGTGCCTCGGGATCGGGACGGGTCTTTCGAGCCGCAGATTGTGAAGAAACGTCAACGACGCCTGTCCGGGGTGGACGAGGTCGTGTTGTCGTTGTATGCGAAAGGCCTTACCACTGGGGAGATTTCGGCGCATTTCGCCGAGATCTATGGTGCCTCGGTGTCGAAGGAGACGGTGTCGCGGATCACCGACAAGGTGGTCGCGGAGATGCAGGAATGGTCGGCCCGGCCGCTGGACGAAATCTATGTGGCCGTGTTCATCGACGCCATCGTCGTCAAGGTAAGGGACGGTCAGGTCGCGAACCGTCCGATCTACGCCGCGATCGGGGTCACGGTCGACGGCGAGAAGGACATCCTCGGGTTGTGGGCCGGCACCGGTGGTGAGGGCGCCAAGTTCTGGCTGGCCGTGCTCACCGATATCCGCAACCGCGGGGTCAAGGATGTGTTCTTCCTGGTCTGCGATGGATTGAAAGGGCTGCCCGACGCGGTCGGGAACGTGTGGCCGTTGGCGACGGTGCAGACCTGCATCATTCATCTGATTCGGAATACGTTCCGGCTGGCGGGCCGTCAGGATTGGGACGCGTTGCGTCGGGATGTGAAACCGATCTACACCGCGGTCAATGCCGCCGCGGCCCGGACGGCACTGGATGAACTCACCGAGAAGTGGGGACCCAAATATGCTGCGATCACGCGTCTTTGGGAGAACGCGTGGGAGGAATTCATTCCTTTCCTCGACTACGACGTCGAGATACGCCGGGTGATCTGCTCGACGAACGCCATAGAATCCTTGAACGCGCGTTACCGGCGGGCGATCAAGGCGCGTGGTCATTTCCCCACCGAGCAAGCCGCGCTGAAATGCCTGTATCTGGTGACCCGGTCACTGGATCCGACCGGGGCGGGTCGGGCACGATGGACCATGCGCTGGAAACCAGCCCTGAATGCGTTCGCGATCACCTTCGCCGACCGCTGGCCCGACGCCCAAACCTACTGAGAGAAACCGCCGGAAACACCCTTGGCGATACAGACCCCATTTATGCATCAGTGGTGGAAACTTATTCGGTCAGTGAGAAAGTGTGGACGGTCGATGCCTACATCGGGAGGTTTCCCTGATGCTGGCCCGCAAACCGGCCGGGATCGGACGGTAGCCGCCGGTCAGGAATCGGCGGACGTGGACGCTCGTGGCGGAGGTGCGTGATGGTCCGTCGGGTCGGCTCGGCACCGAGGGACTGTTCCCTCGGTCGGGTCAGGCGGGCCGGGGTGCGTACATGATGACGGCGACGCCGATCAGGCACAGGGCGGCACCGGCGAGGTCGTAGCGGTCGGGACGGAATCCGTCCAAGGCCATTGCCCACAGCAGTGATCCGGCGACGAAGACGCCGCCGTAGGCGGCGAGGATGCGCCCGAAGTGCGCGTCCGGTTGCAGGGTGGCGACGAACCCGTACAGCCCGAGCGCGATGACACCGGCGCCGATCCATACCCAGCCGCGGTGTTCGCGCACGCCTTGCCAGACCAGCCACGCACCGCCGATCTCGGCGACGGCAGCCAGGACGAACAACAGGATCGAACGCGCAACGGTCATGACCGGCGAGCCTACGAAAGCGAGGTCACCGCGTCGCGGCGGTGGGTGGCGCAGCCGCATCCAGCGTTGGCGCACCCGCCGGGATCGGTGGTGCCGGACTCGGTGGCACAGCCGGTGCGACGGGCGCGGGTCCGCGACCAGATCAGTCCGGCCACACCGATCGCGAGCAGGGCGAATCCGAGGGGTTCGAGCCACGACAGGCTCACCAGCAGTGTCCCGCTGCCGAGCAGCCCGGCGGCGATCAGGATCGGGGCCAGGCAGCACGCCACACACAGGGTCGCGCCGAGCCCGATCGGTGCCCACCAGCGGCGCGCGGTCTTGCCCTGTTCAGCAGCCACAACGGCCTCCTTCGGTGATCGTGGTGGGGTGTGTGTCGAAGGGCACCGGGCAGCAAGGGCTTTCGCTGCATGCGAGCAGGTCGTCGCATCCAGCGGCCAGCGCGGCGCGCAAGGTGTCGCGCACTGCGGTCAGTTCGACGAGTTCGGCGTCGACCTCGGCGAGTTTGGCGGTGGCGCGGGCCTGCAACCCGGCATCGGCCCGGCGATGCCCGAACCGGGTGGCTTCGAGTAACTCCGCGACCTCTTCGAGGGTGAACCCGAGTCGCTGGGCGGCTTTGATCACCCGCAACACCGACAGTGCCTGCTCCGGATACATCCGATGCCCGCCCAGGGATCGGTCCGGTTCGGCGAGCAGCCCACGCCGTTCGTAGTAGCGCAATGTCTGGGCGTTCACCCCGGCCGCCGCGGCCAGTTCACCGCTGCGCATCCCGGTCATCGACCGGCCCCGGCGAGCGCGGCACGGGCGCGTTCGGTGAGGGCGTCGAGAACCTCGACGTAGGCGACGGGTGCCTCGATCCGCATCACCGTCCCGGCCGGGGTGTCCTCGAAGGTGAAGGTGAAGAACGAACAGCAGGTCGACTCCCGCGCGGCGAGATCGCGCCCGACCGGCTCGGCGTCGGAGGTGTCGATGAGTGTCAACTCCAGGCGCGTGGAATCAGCGCGGCGGGCGGTGCGCACGGAGTCGGCGAAGAACGCGTCGAATTCGGCCAGCCGTGTCGGGCGTTGCACGGTCGGTAGCGTGCACGCCGAGAGGTTCATCATCAGATCGGAATGATCGTCGGTGGTCATGAATTCACGGTAAGCCTGTACCCACGTACCGGATGCAACCCCGAATTTGTGGGCGGCCACCGGCCCGGCCGGGATCGGTCCTCGGCTGAGCGCCCTCGGCGAGGTCGACCTGCCGGGCGGTTGTGCCTGGCTGTGCCCGAAAGGGCGTTCACTCGGTGTTTGCTTGCGATGTAGTTCGACAACTGTCAATATCGATCCATGTCTAAGTCGCAGTTCGCGATCACGCCGGTGCAGGAGTGCGCGCCGTCCCCGGTGGTGCGCCCACCGCTCTCGGCCGAGGCCGCCGTGCCGCTGGCCGCGGTGTTCAAGGCGTTGTCGGATCCGGTGAGGTTGCGGGTATTGAGCGCGGTGGCCAGCCGCGCCGACCACGAAGCGTGCGTGTGCGACCTGTCCGAGGGCATCGATGTGACCCAGCCGACGATCTCGCACCACCTGAAGGTGCTGCGCGAAGCGGGACTGCTCAGCAGTGAACGCCGCGCGTCGTGGGTGTACTACCGGGTCGAGCCCGCCGTCTTGCAGCAATTGTCGGCGTTCCTGGCCGACACCGCGCCGGACAGTGACCGATGAGCGGGTTGGCGCGGCGGTTGGTCGCGGAGTTCGTGGGCAGTGCGTTGCTGGTCGCGGTGGTCGTCGGTTCGGGGATCGCCGCCGAGCAACTTTCCCCCGGGAATACGGGTTTGCAGTTGCTGGAGAATTCGACCGCGACGGTGTTCGGTCTGGGCGTGCTGATTCTGGTGTTCGGCCCGGTGTCGGGTGCGCATTTCAACCCTGTTGTCTCGCTGGCGGATTGGTGGATCGGACGTCGCCGCGGCACCGGCCTCGGCGGCGGCGAGGTGCTGGCCTACATCGGCGCGCAGGTCGCCGGGTGTTCGGCCGGGGCGGTGTTGGCCAATGTGATGTTCGAGGTCGGCGCGTTCCAGGTCTCCACCCATGACCGGGTCACCGATGGTCATCTGGTCGGTGAGGTGGTGGCCACGGCGGGGTTGCTGGCGGTGATCTTCGCGCTGGCGCGCACGGGCCGCGCGGCGATGTCGGCGGCGGCGGTGGGGGCCTATATCGGTGCGGCGTACTGGTTCACCAGTTCGACCTCTTTCGCCAATCCGGCGGTCACGGTGGGCCGGATGTTCTCCGACACCTTCGCCGGTATCGCGCCGGGCTCGGTACCGGCCTTCGTCGGCGCGCAGGTCCTGGGCGCGGTGCTGGGGTTGGGGTTGATCGTGTGGCTGTATCCCGGCAGCGCCGCGACCGCGGACAACGTCGTGGTTCCCCACGACAACCCCGAGCCCGAAAAGCTCTCTCGAGTCTGAAAGGAACACCCTCACATGGCATCCAAACCCAGTGTGTTGTTCGTCTGCGTCCACAACGCCGGACGCTCGCAGATGGCCGCCGGTTTCCTGGCGCATCTGGCCGGGGAGGCGATCGAGGTCCGCTCGGCGGGCAGCGCCCCGGCCGAATCGTTGAATCCCGCCGCCGTCGCGGCGATGAGCGAAGTCGGGATAGATATCACCACCCAGTTCCCGAAGATCCTCACCTACGACGCGGTGGAGACCTCCGATGTGGTGATCACCATGGGTTGCGGCGACACCTGCCCGGTGCTGCCCGGGGTGAGCTACCGCGACTGGCAACTCGAGGACCCGGCAGGCAAAGGTGTCGAATCGGTACGCCCGATCCGCGACGATATCCGCGCACGCGTCGAAGCTCTCATCGCCGAACTGCTGCCCACCCACGCCTGAACGAGGGAGTCGTTGTGCCGACCGTAGAGATCTTCGAACCCGCGCTGTGTTGCAACACCGGTGTGTGCGGCCCCGACCTCGACCAGGCCCTGGTGGAATTCTCCGCCGACATGGACTGGGCGCGCAGGCAAGGCGCAGCGGTGACCCGCTACAACCTCGCCGGTGACCCGATGGCGTTCGCCACCAGCGACACCGCACGTGCGTTCCTGGAAGTCGCTGGCTCGGAGGGACTTCCCCTCGTGGTCGTGGACGGCGTCACCGCATTGACCGGCCGCTACCCGACCCGCGCCCAGCTCGCGGGCTGGGCAGGGCTGGTGGCCGTCGAGTCGGCAAGCGAGGCTGTGGTCGCCCCGGCAGGCATTGCGCTGCTGGGGTTGTCCGAGACCCAGGGCTGTCAACCCGACAGCGGCTGTTGCTGAGCGCCGTGGCCGCACCCGGATTCCTCACCGACGCACCCCGATTCCTGCTGTTCACCGGCAAAGGCGGGGTCGGGAAGACCTCCGTGGCGTGCGCGTCCGCGGTGGCACTGGCCCGCCG
Source organism: Nocardia noduli (assembly GCF_019038455.1). Classification (NCBI taxonomy): domain Bacteria; kingdom Bacillati; phylum Actinomycetota; class Actinomycetes; order Mycobacteriales; family Nocardiaceae; genus Nocardia; species Nocardia noduli. The sequence goes on along the minus strand of NZ_JAFMPL010000096.1, from coordinate 27,342 downwards.
TGGGCGCCGCGTGCTGCTGGTCAGCACCGACCCCGCCGCGAACCTCGGACACGTCTTCGGACGCACAGTCGGAGCGAGGTTGACCGCGCTGGAATCTGTGCCCGGACTGTCGCTGCTCGAGATCGACCCCGCACAGACCGCCGACGCCTACCGCGAGCGCATCATCGCACCGGTCCGGGATCTGCTGCCCGCCAAAGAGATCGCGACCATCACCGAGCAGCTGTCGGGGTCGTGCACCACCGAGATCGCCGCGTTCAATGAATTCACGAGCCTGCTCAGCGACGGCGACAACGGTTTCGATCATGTTGTGTTCGACACCGCGCCCACCGGCCACACCATCCGGTTACTGCGGCTGCCCGGCGCGTGGACCGAATTCCTCGACACGGGCAAGGGCGATGCCTCCTGCCTGGGTCCGCTGTCTGGCCTGGACAAACATCGTGCCGCTTACGCGGTCGCGGTCGCGGCTCTACAGGACCCGGCCCGCAGCCGCCTGGTGCTCGTGGCCCGGGCCCAGACCTCGACGCTGACCGAACTCGACCGCACCGCGAACGAACTCGCCGCCACCGGCATCACTGGCCGCTACCTGGTCCTCAACGCTGTGCTGCCCGACACCGGCGCAGATGATTCGCTCGCTGCCGCGCTCTATGCTCGCGAGCAAGCCGCGATCGAGGCGATGCCCGCATCACTGGCCGAATTGCCTTGTGACCGTATCGAACTCGCCCCGGGCGATATCGTCGGCGTCGACGCGCTCGAGGGCTTGTTCACCGCCCGCCCCGAACCGGTGCCCGCAGCAGATATAGAGGGGGCGACTGTGCTGGACGCGCCCTTGGCGGGCCTGGTCGACGAGATCGAACCGGACGGGCACGGGTTGATCCTGTGCATGGGCAAGGGCGGTGTCGGCAAGACCACGATCGCCACCGCGCTCGCGGTCGCACTCGCTACCCGCGGGCACCAGGTGCATCTGACCACCACCGATCCCGCCGCACATCTGCACACCACGCTTCCCGAGGCCGTGGCGAATCTCGAGGTCTCCCGGATCGACCCGGCCGAGGCGACCGAAACCTACCGGCAACGGGTGCTGGCCACCAAGGGCGCGAACCTCGACACCCAAGGGCAGGCGGCACTGGCCGAGGATCTGCGATCACCGTGCATCGAGGAAGTAGCGGTGTTCCAAGCCTTTTCCCGTGTCGTGGCCGAATCCCGTCGCCGGTTCGTCATCGTCGATACCGCGCCCACCGGACATACACTGCTGCTGCTGGACGCGACAGGCTCCTACCATCGCGAAGTGGCCCGGCAGATGGGTGAGCATCAGGTGTTCACCACACCGTTGATGCGGTTGCAGGATCCGGCCCAGACCAAGATCGTGCTCGTCACCCTCGCCGAGACAACCCCGGTGCTGGAAGCCGCCGAACTCCAAGCCGACCTGCAACGCGCGGGCATCACCCCGTGGGCGTGGGTGATCAACAACTGTGTCGCCGCAGCCGGTCCGACCACACCGCTGTTGCGTCACCGCGCCGTCGGGGAAAGCGACGAAATCCACACCGTCGCCACCCGATACGCCACCCGCCTGGCCGTCGTCGGTGCCCGCACCCAGGACCCGACCGGGGTCGCGGCATTGACCGAACTCCTCGGCGCCAGCGACCTCTCCACCTCGGTGTAGGCCGTGGCTGGCGCGGGGCTTTTGCAGGTCCACTCGAACACCGGCCCGAGTAGGCATTAGTTGAATACTCCCCCGCGATCGGGACCAAGCCGATCACGGCCACGATTGTCCCGGCCGTCCCGCTGATCACGGCCAGGCCGATCACGATCAGCCGAAAATCGGGCGGATATGGCGTAGCGCCTGGCAGCTGATCCGCACGACGATGGGTCGGAAACGACCGACCCACGCGCGCCACGCCTCGGAGTGATGGAGGGCGTCATCGAGGTCACGGCTGGAGCAGGTGCCCGAAGATGGCGGTACCGAGCCGGTGGGCATCGGGCAGGCCTGCCACGACGCCACCGATGCCCGGGTTAGCCTGCGCCCAGGATCAGGCGCTGTCGTGATCGGGGAAGAAATTCAGGTAGTTGCAGCAGGTATCCGCCGAAGGACCGGGCGCGTTCTGCCCGCCGACGAACACGGCAACGGTCGCCGGAGTCGCGGTCAACTGCTGATCAGCAAGGGTGATGGTGATCGGCTGCCCCGTGTCGGGGGCGGTGGACTCGATCGTGATGTCGACCTCGAGCATGGCGGCGATGCCCAACGCGTCGATGGCGCACATCGCGTAGACGCTCACACCGTCGTCGAGGTGGACTCGATGCGCGGTCGCCGTGGCCGAGAACGGGTACGCCACAACGATCGCACCCGAGCCATCGAGGCGGATCACGTCGGCCTCGTGGAGCCTGCCCAACAACTGCGCGACCGAGACGCCCGCTCCGAGGGAGGTGGCGAGTTCGTCGGTGGTGGGTGCTCGACCGGTGGAAGCGAAGCCCCGCAGGATCGCGTGATAAAGGGCCTTTTCGGCCGGGTCGGCGGGCCGGGCGCGGCCACGCCACGCGGTCAAGGACTCGATGGCCGATTCCCCGGCCGGGCCGCACAGCACGCCGGTGCCGGTTCGTCGGCATCCTCGGATACCGGTGTGGTGGAGGCCAGTGCTTGCCGAAGCGCCGCGACCGAGGGAGCGCCCTCGATACCGCCGCTGGTGCGGTAGAGCCGACACGAAACACTCGCAAGTTGTCCGGGCACCGCGAACGGGTCCCTGCCCTCGACCAGCAGAGTGGGTGAGCCGGTCATGCCGGCCTCGGCAGCCTGGTCGACGTCATCGATGACACGATGGACGATATCGATCTCGATGCCGGTTCCGGCGATGGCTCGGCGCAGCCGTTGTTCGAGCACGGCCACATTCGGGCAATCGGTGACCTGCAAAATCTCCAGCTTCACGGGGCGTCCTCCTGGTGCAGGGCGCACAGGATCGGGCACGAGCGCTGCCCGCGGGGGAGCTCGCAGGTGTCTACCAGTGCACTGAGTGACTGCCGCATTCGCTGCAAAGCCGAGATCCGTTGCGCCAGTTGATCGATACGCGCCTTCGCCAGGGCGCGTGCGGTCTCGCAGTCCTCCGGACCGCCGTCGGCCAGATGCAGCAGATCACCGATTTCCTCGAGGCTGAATCCGAGTTCCTGGGCGCGTTTGACGAACCGCACCACCGCGACCGCCTCGTCCGGATAACTGCGATAGCCCGCAGCCGAGCGGGGCGGCCGCTCCAGCAGGCCGCGGCCTTCGTAGTACCGCAGGGTTTGCGTGTTCACGCCTGCCCGCGCGGCCAGCTCACCGGTACGCATACCCACATTCTCAACCCGGTACCCGACTACCGGGTCAACCCCCAGCTCCACAACGCGACCTGCCGCCAGCGCAGATCACGACTGCGATTCGTCAGCGGGCCCCTACGGCTAGGCCCATTCGGTTCTTTCGGCGGTGAGGACCCAGATCCCGCTGTGCCGTATCCGCCCGATTCTCGGCGACCTCTTACACCGGGAGTGTGGGTCAGGAGACGGTGGTGATGTCGAGTTCGACGAGCAGGCGGCGGACACGCTCCTCGATTTCGTCGCGGATCGGGCGCACCGAGGCGAGATCGGCTCCGGCGGGGTCTTCGAGTACCCATTCCTCGTAGCGGCGGCCCGGATACACCGGGCAGGCGTCACCGCAGCCCATGGTGATGATCACGTCGGCGGCTTGGACGATCTCCTCGGTCCACGGTTTGGGGAATTCGGCGGTGATGTCGATACCGACTTCGGTCATCGCCGCGACCGCGGCCGGGTTGATCTCCTCGCCGGGTTCCGAACCTCCCGACCAGGCGACTGCCTGATCCCCGGCCAGGTGGGTGAAGTACCCGAGTGCCATCTGTGAGCGTCCCGCGTTGTGGGTGCACAGGAACAGCACTGTCGGTTTGCTGTCGACGATCTTGCCCTCCACGCGTGCCAGCGCGCGTAGGCGTTGGCGGGCGAACCGTTCGGCGAGCAGGGGGAGGAAGTTGATCACCGTCGCGCGTCCGGCGAACTGATCGTAGGAGGAGTGCAGGAACCGTTCGATGGTCTCGATTCCGAAGGTGTCGGCGAACTCGGTCTGCAATCGCGTGGCAGCGGTCTTGAGCGCCAATTTCTGGTCGATGGACAAGTCTTCGCGCGCGTAGGCGGCCGGGGCTACGGGGCTTTTGGGCATGGCGAACTCCAGTTGTTCGACGAGTGAGGCTATTTCGGGGTGGATCGGCTCAGGGGGTAGTGGGATCGGTGGCCGGGGTGATGGTGACCGCGATGCGGTCGATGCGTTGACGGATCTGGTCCAGGGCGAGGTCGAACGCGGCATCGGTACCGGCGGGCACCGGATCCGGGATCGACCAGTGCAGACGGTCGATGTCGGCGGGCAGTTCCTCATGGGCGTTGTCGCACACCGCGATCACCAGGTCACCCGGACGCACCAGACCCTCGACCGCACGCGGCCGTTGGGGTCGCAGCGCGATCCTGTGGCGGCGCGCGGCGGCTACCGCGCCGGGATGCACCCGCTCGGCGGGATGGGTGCCGGCCGAGGTGGCGGGGACCTCGCTGCATTGCGTCCAGGCGGCCACCGCCAACTGTGAGCGGGCGGTATTGCGGCTGCACACGAAAACCACTCGCTGCGCCGCGATCACGCTGCGCGGCAGCAGATGTCCTCCGAAATCGGTCACCAGACGCAGGTAGCTGCGACGGCGATCACCTTCGGAGCGTTCCTTGCGTACCAATCCCGCGCGTTCGAGGACCAGTACGTGATGGGCCAGCAGGTTCGTCGGGATCGCCAAACGCGCGCACAGCTCCGAGGACGCCATGTCACCGGTGGCCAACGCGTCCACGATCTGCACCCTCGTGACGTCGGCGAGGGCGGCGTGCACCTCGGCGCGCCGCTCCACCGACCATAATTCCTCAGTAGTCATTGACTCAATAATCACTGATCTAATATCGTGGGTCAAGCGCAACGGAGTGAACGGCAAAGACGACTCGGGATCGAGTCGCCGCACCCGAACCGACCCGAGCGCACGCACCCCTGCGGAGCATTACTCCGAAATCCGCAGGGCCTCAACCTCAACCTCAATCGACGGCCGCTGATCTCGCAGGGATCAGCGCTTGTCGATCGACCGTCGCTGCTTTCCCAGCGCTGTCGCACCCGAATTCCACGATCCAGAGTTCTGTCCCACGAGATTCAGCCGGTCGCGGCTGACATCGGACCGACCAGGAAGGCCCACTCGACATGGCTATCCGTCAGGCCAGACGCCTGCATGTTCTCGCACTCGGCATCCTCACCACGCTGACCCTGACCGCGTGCGGAGGCGACAAACCCGAATCCGAGGTCCCGCTGTCGGGGCCGGTGGTGATCGACGGGTCGAGCACCGTCGAGCCGCTCTCGGTAGCCGCGGGCAAGCTGTTCACCGCCGAGCACCCCGAGGTCCGGGTCGAGGTCACCGCCTCCGGCACCGGCGGCGGGTTCAAGAAGTTCTGCGCCGGGCAGATCGACCTCTCCGACGCCTCACGCCCGATGAGCGCCGCCGAATCCACACAGTGCGGGCAACACGGGGTGATATTCAGCGCGTTGCAGGTGGCCAACGACGCACTCACCGTCGTGGTCCACAAGGACAACACCTGGGCCAAATGCCTGACCGTCGAACAGCTGAAGAAGATGTGGGAGCCGAGCTCGACGGTCAAGAACTGGAACGAGATCGACCCCTCCTTCCCGAACGAGCCGCTGAGTCTGTACGGCGCCGGGTCGGAGTCGGGGACCTTCGACTACTTCACCCAGGTCATCAACGGAAAAGAAGGTGCCAGCCGCACCGACTACCGCGCCAGCGAGGACGACAACCTCACCGTCGAGGGCGTCGCCAGCGCCAAGGGAGCCCTCGGCTACTTCGGCTACTCCTACTTCGAGGAGCACACCGACACACTGCGCGCGGTCGAGATCAACAGCGGCAAGGGCTGCATCGCACCGTCGGTCCCCACCGCCCAGGACGGCAGCTACAAGCCCTTGGCCCGTCCACTGTTCATCTACCTCACCGACACCGCGCTCGAGAAGCCGCAGGTGGCGAAATTCGCCGAGTTCTACATCAACAACAACACCAAGATCATCGAGGCGGCCGGGTTCATACCGATGACCAGCCCACAGATCTCCCAAGCCCGCGCGGAACTGGCCGACATCATGGAAACCGCCGGACAGTAACCCAACTCCGTCCACAGCCCCGCCTCGACTGCACCTCGGGGCGGACGTCGTGTCCCGCATGGTCGGCCCGCCCTATCAGCGGTCTGGTCGAGCATGCCTCCATGGAGAATGATCTCGAACGAAAGGACTTCGGAGCTGTGAGCCCGAAACCAGCAGTGCTGTTCGTCTGCGTGAAGAACGGTGGCAAATCCCAAATGGCCGCCGGGCTGATGCGTAAGGCCGCAGGCAAACAGGTCGACACCTACTCCGCAGGCACCAGACCCGGCACCGCACTCAACGAACTCTCGATACAGGCGCTACAAGAAGTCGGCATCGACCTGAGCCAGGAAAGCCCGAAACCGATCGATCCGCACATACTGCGGTCGGTCGACCTCGTGATCACCCTCGGCAGCGAAGCCCACGTCGAACCCGTCGAGGGCGTGCGAATCCGCAACTGGGACACTGACGAACCCTCCGAACGCGGCATCGAAGGCATCCAACGTATGCGCCTGGTCCGCGACGACATCGCCATTCGCGTCCAGAATCTGCTCGCCGAACTCACCGCACCCGCCCGACCAGGCTCGCTCCCCGAAAAGCAATAGAAACAGTGATGGGCGAGGAGCCTTGCCCAAGTCAGCGGTTCGGGTTTGTCCAGCGCTGGCTCGAAGGCCCTGTGGCGAACGCGTTCGCCATGTTGTGAGCAGTACAAAGCCGTCTGCCACACCAGCTCGGGGAACTAAGGGCGGCACAGACGACGATCTCGACGCGATCTACGACTTGGCCGAGAACGTTCGCCACGAACGGCAGCGCCTTGCGCAGGAACGCGAGAACAACTCCCCGGGATGTTACGAAATTCCTCGCGCGCCGTGGATGCGCCGCGACGACTGACCTGGCCGCACCATTGGTCGACGGCCCGTCAACGCGTACCACCAATGGCTGCGACGGCTCGTCGCCAGCTCGACGGGTAACGGATGTTGGCGGGCCGAATGCCGCCACAGACAGCTCCCCAACTCGCCGCGCTGGCAAGTTCGCGACGAGAACGGGATTCCGCCTACCCTGCCGAGCCGTCGGCTGATCAAACTTGCACAGGCCCAATGCGGCCAACCCCCGAGGGACGCGGTCGATGGCCAGCCGACGTCCGTTGGACCGGGCAGCTACACCATTCTGAACTGAGCTGGAATTGATTCATCAACGCGTCAGGCTGGCGCGGGTCGGACCGCCTGGTGGAACTCCCATGCGTCGCTGATGATGGTCGTCAGGTCGAGGTGTTGGGGTTTCCACCCGAGTTCGTGATGGGCTTTCTCGCTGGAGGCGATGCAGATCGCGGGGTCGCCGGGGCGTCGGCCCTGGGTGTGTACGGGGAAGTCGGCTCCGGTGACTTCCCGGACGGTGTCGAGGACTTGGCGGTTGGTGAAGCCGTTGCCGTTGCCGAGGTTGTAGATCTCGTGGCGACCGGGTCGGGTGGCTTGCAGCGCGAGCAGATGGGCGCTGGCGAGGTCGGCGACGTGGATGTAGTCCCGGACGCATGTGCCGTCGCTGGTGGGGTAGTCCTCGCCGTAGAGGGTGAAGTGGTCACGTTCTCCGCTGGCGGCTTGCAGCAGGATCGGGATCAGGTGTGATTCGGGGTCGTGGCGTTCGCCGAGGTGGGTTCCCTCGGGGGTGAGGACGGCTCCGGAGGCGTTGAAGTAGCGCAGCGATGCCGCGCCCAGGTTGGTCGCACCGCATTCTCCGGCGATGAGGTGGTCGACGGTGGCTTTGGTGGCCGCATACGGGTTGGCGGGCCGGACTTCGGCGGTTTCATCGAAGACGGTAGTCCCGTCGCCGGTGTACATGCTGCCGGTGGAGGAGAAGATCAGTCGTGGTGTCGCGGCGGTGCGGATGGCGCGCAGCAGGGCGAGGCTGCCTTCGATGTTGTTGGCCCAGTACTTTTCGGGGTCGCGGACCGATTCGGCTACTTCGATGCTGGCCGCGAAGTGTAATACGCCGTCGAAACCTGCGGTGGGGGTGAGGATGTCGGCTACGTCGTGGACTCGCATGTGGTGGAAGGTCGCGGCGGCGGGCAGGTTGGTGGCGTGGCCGGTGGACAGGTCGTCGATGATCTCGACTTCGTGTCCGGCAGTGAGGAGTTGGTGGGTGACGACCGATCCGATGTAGCCGGCGCCGCCGGTGACGAGCAGCTTCACAGGTGTGGATTCCCTTTCCTGGCAGTGCTATTCGATGATGGTGGTAGCGACGATATATCCCTTTAGGTCGCGCCAGGCGCTACCGGGGTGGCTGTCGAACCAGTCGCGGATCTCGGTGGCGACCGCGTCGAGGATATCGGCGCGGTGCGGGCTGTGGGTGTCGATGCCGCAGAAGGAGAACAGGGCCTCGGCGAACCGGATCAACGGTGGCGCGCTGTGGAAGACCAACGCGTTGTCGAAGACCTGGATCCGCGCCGCGCCGATGGTCGCGTGCATCAGGTCGGGCAGAGTTGTCGAGTCCATCCCGTTCGTCATGTGGGTGACCGGTCGCAGGCCGTAGGGCCGGGCACAGTCGGTGACCAATTCTCGTGTGCATGCCGCGGTCGCGTGGTGGTTGACGGTGACGGTGACCCGTCCCCCGGGGCGGGTGATCCGCGCGAATTCGCGCAAGGCTCGGGCGGGGTCGGGGACGTGATAGAGCATGTGGCGGGCGGTGGTGCGGTCGAATTCGTCGTCGACAAACGGCAGTGTGGTGGCCTCGGCGAGGACGGCGTCGACGCCGGGCACGATGGCGGTGGTGGTGACCATCGCGGGGGAATTATCCACCCCGACCAACCGACCCCGGTGCCCGGCCTGAGCGAGGTGGGCCAGGAAGCGGCCGTCGCCGCACCCGATGTCGGCGACATCTTCACCGCCGACGAGCTCGAGCGCGTCCAGGACGCTGGCAACGGGGTCGTCGGGGTGTTCGCTGTAGCGGGCGTGGGTGTCGATTCGGACCTGCAACGGGCTGGTGCTGGCGTATTCGGAGGCCAGGGTGGGGCCGGGGTTGCTCATGGGTGGTGCTCCTCGGCGGTGGTGTCGGGGTGATGGAGTTCTCCGGCGGCGATGACCAGGACCGGGGTGTCGAGCAGGTCCAGATCGCGGGTGGGGTCGCCGGGGACGGCGAGCAGGTCGGCGACCATTCCGGCGGCGAGACTACCGGTCAGGTGCCCGATCCCGAGCGCGTGTGCGTTGCGGCGGGTCGCCATGTCGATCACCTCGCTTCCGGACAGTCCGAGGTCGGTGTAGGTGGCCAGCGAGCGCGGGTAGCAGCCGTGCGGTGTGTGCGGGATGCCGGAGTCGGTGCCCGGGATCAGCTGTACTCCGGCGTGGAGCATCGTCTGGATCTGGTCGCGGCGCTCCGGCCACGGCAGTCGGCCTGTCGCGGTGCGGGCGAGATGGTTGATGGTGGGACACACCAGGATCCGCCGATCGGCGAGTTCACGGATCAGGGCGTGGTCGAGGTCGAAGCCGTCGGCGCTCATCCAGGTGCAGTGCTCGAGGGAGTCGACCCCAGCGCGCACGGCCGCGGCGATGCCCGCAGTGGCGTGGGCGTGTGCGGCCACCGGCAGACCGTGGTCGCCCGCAGTGGCGACGATGGTGGCGAGCTGGGTGTCGGTGAACTGCGCCGCGTACGGGGAGGTGCCGGGACCGGTGGTAAATCCGCCGGTCACCATGACCTTGATCCAGCGTGCGCCGCGCGCGGCGTTGGCGGCGATCAGCCGTTCAATGTCGGCTGTGGTGGTGACCGCGCCGCCGAGGTCGGCGCAGTGCCCACCCGGCACGGTCAACGGGATACCCGCCGCCAGAACTCGTGGCCACGGTTTGCCCGATGCTCCGACGGTGGTGAGGTCGGCGCGGCCTGGCGCACCGAGGTCACGCACCGTCGTCACACCCGCGCGCACCAACTGGTGGGCGGCAGCGGTGACCGTGTCGCCCACCGTCGCAGCGAGGTCTTCGACTACGGCTGGGGTGCTCGTCGGGATCGTGGTGTCGAAGGCGAGGTGGACATGGGCGTCGATCAGTCCGGGTAACAGCGTGGCTTCGGGCAGAAGGGTCCGTTCGACCTGCGGATGTTGCCAGTCCGAAGGCAGCTGGTCGGTGGGACCAACCCAGGCGATGTGGGCGCCGTCCAGGACGACCGTTCCTGGCCGCAGCGCCGCCCCGAACCCGGTGAGGACCTGGGCAGCCTGCAAGACGCGCACACTCATGATGGCGATCCCATCGCGGTGTGGCGGTCGGGGTCGGCGAAAACCTCGATCACCAGCGTCCCCGCCGCGACGAGGGCGGAGTGGGGTATCTGGTCATCGAGGCTGAAGTGCTGTCCGGCCGTGATGATTCGGGTGGTCGTGCCGGTCGAGAGGTGCACTTGCCCGGTGAGCACGACGCCGATCTGAGGGCCGTGGGAATGGGTCGGCACGCGCGCGCTCGTGGGAAACGACCACAGCACGACCTGCCCGTTCGGGCTGGAGATCAGGTGCCCGCGTCCGCCCGGGACGCCGGTCGCGATCTGTGGCAGTGCTCGTATCCAGTCGGGCCAGTCATCCATGATCGCCTTCTTCCCGCGGGTCCGGGCCGCGATAGTTCTGTACCGGGGCACCGAAGTTGTGTGCTCCCAGCCAGTGGTAGTAGTCGCGACGAATCCCTTGAAGATGGCGGCGCACAACGGTGTTCGGATGTTCGATGCCGTGCGTGAAGTCCATCGGCGACAACCGGGTCAGGGCCTCGAGTGATGAGTGGGCGGCCAGGAGGGTATCGCGGTCTATCGCCGCGGCGGTGAGGTGCAGGGCGGCGGCGGCCGGGCGCCGCAAGGTGGGCGGGCCGTAGATGATGATCGTGGCGGCCAGGACCGCGCGCTGGAAACCGTCCAAGATATGCATCCCCTCCGGTGGGTGATGCAGGGCTTCGATCAGTCTGTGCTCCCCAGCCACCACGCCGAACACCTGGCACGCAGCCGTGAGCACCAGCTGGTAGAACGCGGCGGCGGTGATCGGGACGGGTGTCGTGTGTTCGCGTGCGGTGACGAGCGCGGTGGTGAGGTCGCGGTCGATGATCACGGCGAGCGCCCGGTCGTCGGGCAGGGCGCTATAGCGCTGCGGTCCCGGCAGATCGCGGGTGCTGAGCGCGCGCAGCGCTTCCAGGGCGGTCTTGGTGTGCCACGGTGTCGCCCCGGGGGCGCTGTCGGGGCAGTAGACGCGGGCGAGTTCGTGGACGAGTCCTTCCAGCCCTTCACGTCGCCCGATCCGCGGCTGCGCCACGTCAGTCGGGGCGGCACCGAACAGCGGCGTGGTGGCGGCGTGGGCCAGGTCGGCGCCGAAGCGGCCCGCCACCCGCGGCAGTGCATCGCGGGCCACAATGAAGATCGTGGAATCGATCCCGGGATGCCGTTCACGCAGGACGGTGAGCACTTTCTCCGCCCACGGCCTGGCGTGGTCCGGGTCGTCGACGATGGCAACGAGATCCACATCCGAGCTCAGCCCGAACTGGTTCCCAAGCTGGTGGATCGCGGGTTCGCCCCGCGCCAGTGATCCGGACACGCAGATTGTCGCGACTTCATCGAGATGGGTGTGCGCGCATTCGCCTACCGTCGCCACATATCCGGCCAGGCAGGCGTTGACCTGCTCGCGGCCGATCGCCGGGGTTGTCGCGGAGTAGGTGAACCAGTCGCGCGGGTTCATTGGCTGTCTCCGTCCGCGCGGATGACCGCCGACATCTCCTGCGCTCCCAGCCCGGCCGTGACCGCGGCCTCGAATCGTCGCGCGGTCGCCCCGATCAACGGGACCGACTGTGTGCCGGTGACCTCGAGGGTGTAGCGCAGATCTTTGGCGATCACCGCCAGCGAGCAGTCCCGCAGCCGATGCTCTCCGGTGACCATCGCGGTGCCGTAGCCGCTGGCCACCGGCGCGGCCCACCCGTGCCGCGCCCACACCCCCAGCAACGCGGCGGTGTCGAGTCCCAGTGATTGCGCGGTGGCGAGGGTTTCGGCGAGACCGGTGAGGATGACTGCGGCCAGGGCGTTGTTGAGCAGTTTGACCGTGGCGGCCTGTCCGACGCTGTCGAAGGCCAGGATCTCGGCTACGACCACACGCAGAATCGGCTCAGCGGCGGCACGGTCACCTGAACGACCGGCGGTGAAAGCGATCAAGCCTGCGTTCTCGACCCCGGCGCGGCTGCCGGTCACCGCCGCGTAGACCGGCCGCGCCCCTGCTTGTTCGGCGTTGTGGCTCCACTGTTCGGCGTATCCGGGTGAGAGGGTGGAGCTTTCGATCGCTACCACGCCGTCGGCGGCGGTGAGTGCGCCGTCCGGACCCGACCACACCCTGCGGCTGGCCTGGTCGTCGTGGACGAACGACCACACGATCGACGCGCTGTAGGCGGCCTGGGCGGGGCTGGCGTACACGCGTCCCGGTCCTGCGATCGCGCTGGTGGTGCGGTTGTAGCGGTGCAGGACGACACCGTGTTGGTGCAGGGCGTGGGCGACGGTGTTGGCCATGATCCCCGCACCCAGCAATGCCACCGTGGCGGATTCGGTCACTGTGCCGCCTGCTTCCCGTAGAGCATCCATACCATCGTGGGCGCGAATTCGGCGCGGACCTCGAGTTGCGGGTAGCGGGCCACGATATCGACCGAGGCGATACATGCCTGGACCTGCCCGCGCGCGGCAGCGTGCGCGGCCAGCGGTTTCGCCTCGACCGTGACATGACGCGCCGCGGGGGCGTAGCGGCGGGCGAAGAACCGGGTGGCCGGATGGGTGGCGACCGAGCCGATCACTGTGCCGCGGCCCAGATCGGTGCGGACCGCCAGGCACATCGGTTTGGTCGGGCTCTGCCAGCAGCGCAACAGTTCGAGCACACCGGTGTGGCTGAAATGCTGATCGACCCAGGAATCCAGCGTCCGCCCGTCCCTGTCCACGGCCAGATACCCGGCCGCGATCAACGCGCGTACCTGCCAGTCGCGCGTGGCAGCGGCCATCGCGTCCGCGAACGACGCCACCAACCGCACATCGCCGCTGTGCCTGCTGGCCTCGGCGTGGGCGTCGGTCCCTTCCGGGCCCAGCGTCACGATCGGGCAGTCGCGGTCGAATCGGTCGTGGCCGTCGTCGTGGACGGTGATCGCTTGATTCGGGCAGCACGCCGCCGCATCGGCCGCTACCGCGGCATCGATACCGACCGCACAGGTCGCCAGGCCGTCGACCAGACGCAGCTGCGGGGAGATCGACAGGCACACACCGGTACCGGTGCAACGGGCGGGATCGATGATCAGTCTCACGTCCATGCCACGTCCAATCCTTCGAGCGAGCGCACCACCCGGCCCACCCGCCATCGACCGCGATCGGCGGGATCAGCCAGCCGGAGCTCGGGCATCCTCGTGGTGAGGGTGCGCAGGGCGATCTGGGCTTGCAGCCGGGCCAGTCCCGCGCCGACGCAGTAGTGGGCGCCGTGCCCGAAGGCCAGATGCGCCAGTTTCGGGCCGCGATCCAACACCAGGGTGTCCGGGTCGTCGAAGACCTGCGGGTCACGCCCGGCCGCGTGCATGGCCGGGATGACCGCGTCCCCCGCGCGCACCAGCACCGGACCCAGACCTATGTCCTCGGTCGCGACCCGGGTGAATCCGCCCCCGACCCCGACCGGGACGAACCGCAGCAATTCCTCCACCACCGCCTCGATCGAGGCCGGCGCTTCCACCAGCTGCCGATAGTGGCGGGGTTCTCGCAGCAACGTGAACAACGCGCTCGACAAGAACACCGTCGGCGAGCCACGGCCACCGATCAGGCACGCGATGAGCAGATTCACCACCTCGTCGTCGATGTCGTCCTCGGCTCTCATCAACGACACCAACACTTGCGGACTGCGCGCGGCCAGCCCGCGCACCAGCTCCTCGCACTCCCCGCGGGCACGGGCCAGCGATTGCGGTGTCGCCTCTCTCGCGGTGAGCGCGTCGCCCAGTGTGAACACCCGCTCACGGAGATCAGCCGGGACGCCGAACATTTCACACACCACTGCCGCCGCGAATGGCTCGATGAAATCGGACACCATATCGGCGGGTTGCCCGCGCTCGATCAATCCGTCCACCAGCCGATGCGCCAGGTCGGTGATGGCCGGTGCCATCGCCGCGACCCGAGCGGGAGCGAACATCGGGGCGATACGCCGACGCAGCACCGTGTGACGGGGGGCATCGTTGGCCAGGATCGCCGCCGCCGGAAGGATTTCGGTCGACAACCGGGCCACTTGCGGCTGGTTCGCCTGTTCCCGCGAGAAGCGCGGATCGGCCAGCACTTGGCGCACCAGCGTGTGATCGGTGACCAGCCACCCCCACGCGCCGCTGGGCAGCACCACCGCGCTCACCGGGCCACCCTCGCGATAGTCCGGTTCCAGATCCACGGTGTGGGTCTGCCCGAACGGATAGGCCCGTGGACACACCGGCGTTGCAACATCAGAAGTCATACCAGACGCTCCCTTCATACATCGTCGGCCGATCGAAAGCGGTACACACCAACGTGATTGGTCCGAACAACCGCCCTGTGGTATCGGCGGATCGTGTAATTCAGCTTCCTCTCCGCGCCTGCCGTGTTTCCAGTGATAGCGGCGACCGCGAAGTCGCACGCTCCCCGCGCCTACAGGCGGTACGGTTCCGCTACGAAACTCGTACGGTTGCAATACGGTTGGATCCTGGAACGAGGGGGTCGCGTGAGCACCGAATGGACCAGGCGGGAAGTCAAAGCTTTGCGCGAGGCGGCATTACGGCTCACGCAAAAACAGTTCGCGGCCACCTTGAACTACTCGGTGCACACTGTCCGCAAATGGGAGAACACGACAACCCCGGCCGTGCGCGGGGCGAGCGCCACCGCGTTGGACCACGCCCTGCAACAGCTCGATGACCACCAGCGGGCACGCTTCGATGCCGCGCTCGACACCGGATCCCACTTCCCCCACTTCGATCCCCCGGCAACCCATACCGTGGAGACAGACCACGGTATGGCCGCGGATCCGGGTAGCGTTTCCCAGCGACACCCCTCACCCGATGTGGGAGATGACTCCGTGCAGCGACAACAATTCCTGCAACTGATGACCGGCGCCTTCGCCGCCCTCGCCACCAGTGCACCCGCTGCGGTGACCGACCGCCACTTGGGCGTCAGCGACGTCGAACGGATCCGCAAACGCGCCCGTGCCCTTGCCCGCCAGGACCACGCCTTTGGCGGCGAACTATCCGCCCGCGACGCCGTCGCCACCCTCACCCACGCGACCGACACCGTTCACGCGCGATTCCCCAACGACACCGTCCGCCGCGACTACCTGCGCGCACTGGCCGAACTCGCCGACACCACCGCCGGTATCGCCTTCGACGCCGGGCTACACGACCCTGCCCACCACGCCTTCGCCTGGGCCGTGCAATGCGCCAACGCAGCAGGAGACCTCGAACTACACACCAAAGCGCTGACCGGATTGGCGAACCTGGCGGTGCACCAGAACCGCCCCGAAGACGCCCTCACCTACGCCGAAATGGCCCTGGTCCGCGCCGACCTACTCCCCACGCGCGTGCGCGCGATCGCCCACTCACGCCACGCCCGCGCCCTCGGTGCCCTCGGCGCCCACCGCAGCCAGGACTGCCTCGCCGCCGTCCACCGCGCTGAGGACACCTTCGCCCTCGACGACGAACGCACACCCGACTGGATCGGCTACTACACACCCGCGCACCTGCATCGCGACAACGGCCGCGCACTGCTCTACCTGTCCACCCACGGAGCAGGCGACTTCCAGCAGGCATACACGCGCCTCAACGATGCCCTCGCCCAATTCCCTACCGGTTATTCACGCGGCAAAGCCCTCGCCGCAGCCAACCTCGCCACCCTTGTCATGACACGCGACGACCCCCACCACGCCGTCACCCTCGGCCACCACGCCCTCCAAGCCCTCGACGACATCCACTCTGACCGCGTCAACCACGCCCTCGGGCAACTACACGACGCCTGCCTCCACCACCCCGACATCGCCGACGTACAAGCACTCCGCCACCAACTAGATACGACCGTCTCAGCAGCAGTATGAGTACCTCTACTGGCCATCCGTTGTCGAATACTCGACAAACCCTGCTTATCACCCGCTGGCAGGCCGACCCAAACTCCCCCGCGTCAGCACAGCGCTGCGTCTAGGCTTTGCCGCGTGGAGCATCTGGTCACCGACTCGCCGGTTTCCCGCAGAGCCTTTCTCCGCGGTGCCGCACACCTGAATCGGCCTCGACGCCGATGAGACATCCAGCTCTGCCGACGACGCTGCTCGGTCGTCAGGAATTCGAGCGGCACCATGTCCCGATTCCTGCGGGAATGGAAGCCGCG
Organism: Nocardia noduli; assembly: GCF_019038455.1. NCBI lineage: Bacteria > Bacillati > Actinomycetota > Actinomycetes > Mycobacteriales > Nocardiaceae > Nocardia > Nocardia noduli. Next base: position 10,817 of record NZ_JAFMPL010000096.1, on the reverse strand, counting down.
ACGGTGCGAGTGATACCCGCAGCGTCGGGAAAGCTACATATCCCCAACCGCTGCCGGTACGCGCGAGACCATGCAGGTCAACCGGTTTCGTTGCTCGAGGTCCGGTGGGCGGACCTGTGCCGCAATTGTGCCGGTACCGAGGCCATCGATCCCGTCTATGCCGACACTTTGCATGCTGTCGCGGCCTTGTCGGAGATGCGCAGGGCTATCGGCACGTTCGCCGAAGAACTGGCGGATGCGGGTAGGTCGTTCGAGTGGATCGACCATGCGCGACGGCGGGCCAATCCGCCCATCACGTCCGAGTCTGTGCCGAATCTGACTGCCGCGATGCGTGGAGTTCGCGGATGGGCTGAGACACTCGCCGCCATCAACCGTGCCGCACTCGAGTATTGCCGCCAGTACGACACACTTCTGGCGCGGCTGGCCGACCGCCTCGGGTCCGACGTCGAGGACGGTCTGCTCGACCGCGCCATCGACATCGTCGCTACCGAAACCCCCGCGCGTGCTGAAAGCGAACTGCTCCAGAAGATCACCTGCGCACCTGATCCCGAACCGCACAGCTACCTTCGAAGACGTCGAGGATTATTCGACGCGTGGGGCTATGTCGCGGACCTCTGGTTGCAGTCACACCGCAGCGGCGACACCGAGACCGCGACGATCGTGGAGCGCGCGAAACAGCATCTGGCCCACCATCTCGCCCAGGTTCGTGACCTGACCCAGCTGCCCGTCGATCCGAGCGTGGTAGCTCACCCGGCCGATACGCCACAGAGTTGGGCCGACCGGGTCCTGGCGACCTTGCGCGACCGCAACGTCACAGCATGGGTGGACCGGGCAGAGATGACCCTGCACAGTCTGCGTGACGCCCACCGCACCGCTGCCGGAACCGAACCGGAAAGAGCCCTTCTTGTCCCTGGATGGCCCCTGATCAGCAACGAATCAGAACGCCTGGCATACCTCACCCAATACCCGACACTGCTGGCACCCGTACGGATCGACGGCGGCCACGACTGGGGCTCCCCCTCGCATCAGACCTGTGTCGCGGTGCTGCGCGTACCCGATGCCGCCGCCGAGCAAGCCCATGCGATCTCCGCGCAGACCGCGTCGATCCCGCTGACCACCGGCATCGATCCGCTCAGCGCGGCCTCTCAACTCCTGCGTAGCTACGGCATCGTGGTCCATCCCATCGACGTTCCCGCAACCGCACGGCCCTCACAACTCATCGCCACCGAGCGCGCACGGCTCGCCGCGGCGATCACCGACACGCCGTTTCAGGCCCACCCCCGCCCCTTCACTCACGGCGCCAGCCTGCCACCGCACGTCTATCACCCCAACACCGAGTGGACGCCGTTGACCGCCCGCGCCGCCTTCGACCGACGCGGCTCGGTGTTCATTCCCGGCGTCGACGACCTCGACCGGTTCGCACTCGGCTTCGACGTCTCCGGGATGTACGACAGCGTCGATGTCCAAGTCCGACTAGAAACCCCTGCCGGGACACCTCCGCTGGTGCAACGGCATTGGAGCCAAACACCCGACATCGAACACCCGCCTACGCCCACTACCGCCGGACTGATCGACGTCCCCGCCGCCCTGCACGGCCTCACCGGCGACCGAACCAGCCTGCTGCTGGCGATCAGCCCCTGCCACGAACCCATACCTGTACCTCTGAACTACATCGCCATGCTCCAAGCCCTACGCTGACGAACTCTTCCGGTCGACGCGAGGTTGCGCCGCGCCGCGGTCGACCGACAAGAAATTCGAGGTCGCGATCATCCGAACCGCAGAAGCCTGCGACCGACCCACGCATCCCCGAACCTGAAACAGCCGACTCGGAACAGGTTGTGCGCCAGCGCCGCTCGAATCGATGGATCGGAGACAGGCGGTCCGCGGGCTTGTCGCCGCGCTGCTGGGCTGAGGTACCACCGTGCGGCCGTACCGTGTCGGCGAAATGCGTGGGCGCAGGTCCAGTGGATCGATCAGCGCAGGACGTGGGTGAGGAATCGTTGCTCGTCGTCGATGGTGACGGTGAGGTCGATCGCGGCGAGTTCGGTGAAGTCGATCCCGATGCCGGGGCGATGAACTGTTAGTCCGCAGCCTCGATAAAAACTGGCCAGGCTCGGATCGTCGAGGATCTGCCCGTGCAGGACATGGGCTTTCATGGTTTGGGCTGCGGCGAGAGCAGCGCGGACGAGAGCGGTTCCGACACCGCGTCGTCGGTGTTGGTCAGCGACGGCGAGTACCTGGATTTCGACGGTGCGTAGCAACGCGGGCAGCAGTTGGTCGGGGTTGTTGGCGAGGACGCGGGTCAGCAGCCAGATCGAGGGTCCGGCGATGATTCCTCCGGCGAGTTGGCCGTCGAGGACCGCGACGGCCACGGTGGTGCGGGTGGCCGCCGCGGAGGGCACGCCGTGGCTGTCGAGGATTTCTTGGATGGTGTGAGGGGTCGGGTCGGGGGCGACGCCGAGCAGGCCGTTGCGGTGAAACCCGAGTAGCTGATCGACCAGGAACTCCGGGTCACCGACCCCGGACTCGTGCGACCAGCCCACGAACCGATGTAACTCGGATTCGCTGTCCACGGAGCGGACGGCGATCCGCGGATTCGGTCGTTCGGTCGCGTCTCGGGCCGGGCGGGTGGCGTGTTGTGCGGGCATGTCGTGGCCTCCTTGATCGGTCTGGTCTGCTTGCCGTGGTGGTTGTTTCGGCTATTCGGGTTGCCACCGGTGTTCGCCGCCGATGCTGGTGACGCGCCCGAATTGGATGTCGGCGAAGTGGATTCCGAATCCGAGCGTGTTCGCTTGCGCGAGTTCGTCGATGAGCCAGGCTGCGGTGGCTCGCGATTGTGCGGGGTCGTCGTCGGCACGCGCGGTCAGGTGCGGGTGCCCGATCTGGGCGGGGGTGGTGAGGGCGTCGCCGAACACGATCAGTCGCTGCCCGCCGGAGGTGATCACGTAGCCGGTGTGGCCCAGGCTGTGTCCCGGGGTAGCGATCGGGTGCACGCCGGGGAAGATCTCTTCCTCGGCGAGGGGCTGGACCCGGGAAGCGAGGATGTCGAGGACTTCCGGGGGTGTGAGATCGGCGATGGCCAGGTCTCGGCGCGACCATTCGGTAGCTCCGACCAGTATCGGAATCCCGGCGAAGACCAGGTCGCTGGTGTCGGGGTGGGTTTGCCACAGCCAGCCGATGTGGTCCATGTGCAGGTGGGTGATCGCGACCAGTTCGATATCGGTGACGATCTTCCCCGCAGCGGCCAGGCTGTTGAGCAGCTGCCCGCCGCGCAGAGTGCCGACATCGGTGGGCACGGCCAACGGCCCGAATCCGGCGTCGATCAGCATGGCCCGGTCGCCGTGTTCGATCATGACCGCGCCGACGCTGGCGGCGAGGTAGCCGTCGGCGTCGACCAGACTCCGGTATTCGGCCCACACCGTGTCGTCGGCGTCGGGTAGCCACAAATGGGGATCCAGGCGCGCCAGCCCGTCGGGCAGGTAGGTGACGCGGTGGTCGCCGAATTCGATGCTGCGCAATCCGGCGGCAGTGGTGAGGCGGTCGCTCGTGATGGTCATGAACAGTGCTCCTGAGCGTTGGGCCCGAGACCGGTGGTCTCGGGGCGGATATGGGCGCCGACGCCAGTGGTGGCGCGCGGTGTCGGGACGGGAACGGTCGTGTCGGCCGCGGGGCCGGGTCATGTCTGCTCACTGATGAAAACCGCAGACGGACAACGAACCCGCCGTGTGGTCACGGGTCGGGCCCGGTCTCTGCCGAGGGCTGTGGACCCGACAGATCCGCGGTGTGCGGGTCGATACCTGGGTCCCAGTACTCGGGGGATTCCAGCTCAGCGCTGGCAGCGGCTACCGCGGCAGCGATTCGATCGCCGGGTTCAGCGGCACTATCACTGTCGAGGCTGGTGCGGGCGTGGTCGAGCCACTGCCGCGGTGACGGCAGGATCGGATCCTCGCCCGCGTTGGGGCCGAGCGTGTTTCGATCGGGGTGTTTGCGCAGCGTGCTGCGGACTTCGTCGCCGAGGCGTCCGCTGGTGTAGGGGTGCCACAGGGTGTCGATGTCGTCGAGGCTGTAGTCCCGGTAAGCGCTGACCCGTCGAGACAGATCGGACTTGGCGGTCTCGATGAGGCGGGCGCGGTGGCTCGGATCCATATCGATCGCGTTGGCGGTAACCACGGCGCGCTGCCACAGTGCGCTCATGTTGCGCCGGAACTGATGAGCCTCGGCGGATTCAGGGTCGGCGGTCATGCGGTGGTGCCGATATTTGTGGGCACGCACGACCTCGACGGCGGCCATGTCGACCAGGACGTGAGTATCGAGGGCCACGCGGCTGCCGTTGCGCCGGGTCATGGTGGCACGTTGCGGAGGCAGGACCTGGGCGTCGGTCCAGGGTTGGCGAGTCACGCCGAGTCGGCGCGCGACGTCGACCCAGCTCGCGGGCACACCGTCGGCGCGGGTACGGATTTCGAGCAGTCCGCGGTCACGATCGAGGGCGTTGATCTCGTCGAGGCGTTCGAGCCGATCGCGCTCGCTCGCACCGGGTGCGGAGGCCGCGTTGCGCAGGCGGCTGCTTTCGGAGGCCAGGTGGTGGATCTCCCGCAACGCCTCAGCTTGTGGTGCGGGGATATCGCGCACCCGCAGTGGCATCGGGACGGCGTTCACAGCTCGGCTCCATCCGCGGACAGGAACACCGGGATGGCCTCGAGGTCCCTCGGGTCGTAGCCCGATGCCTGTTCGGGTTCCGCCGGGTGACTGAAGTCAACCGCCGTGTCGAGGTCTTGCGGGAAAGCCGCCGCGACCGCCGCATCGATACCGGACGCGTCATCGGCGCCGCGCGCGGAGACGAACAGCGGTGCGACCGGGTCGAGTTCGGCGCTGATCGCCTCGTAGAGTTGCTCGGCCGGGGGCAGCGCGGCGGCGGTATCGACCGCAATTCCCACCATCGATAGCGCGGTGGCTTGCCCAGCGTGCGCGCGGGTGTCGATCTCGGCGGCGGCGCGCCACCGGTGGGTGATCTGTTCAGCGGGAACCTCGGCGAGCGTGGCGGCGGCTTCCTGCGCCCACGCGGTGGTGTCTCCCCAGAGCAGTTCGCCTTCCTCGGTGTCGAGTCCGAGCAGATTCGCGACCCCGGCCGTGCGCATTCGTAGCGCCTCGATATTGGTGCGCAGCGCTGCCGCCCGGGAGTCCGGGGCCAGGTCGCGGTGCGCCACATCCAAGCCCGCCCATTCCCGCAGCCGGGCGACCTCGGTGGTGAGGTCACCGAGCACCCGGTCCCAATCGGTGGGGTCGGGTTCGCGCAGGTACATCTCGGGCCGATAGGCGATTCCGCGTTCTCCGCGGGCTTGGACGTGGTCGATCCACACCGGCGGTACCCCGCCCGCTGCCGCGGCGGCGGCGAGGTCGGCGCGGGCTACCGCGTGATGGTGGTAATCGACCAGCCAAGACTGCGGGGCAGGTCCATCGAACTCGGCGGCCTGGGCGAGGAGTTCGGTGACGGCGACGGTGTGGTTCTGCAACGCCTCCAGTACGGCGACTTGACGCTGGGTCGGCTCGATCACGACGATCCCCCCTCACCGGGTGTTCGGTAGGCGCGGAAGTCGGGGGCGAACCCCAGGCGTTCGGTCGGGATCCGGGCGTGCGCCGGGCCGAACCAGTGGTGGGGCACCCTCGCGGACCCCAGGCTGGGCAGCGGCTGGTGGTCGCCCGGTTTGCAGCGGTGCAGGGGGCCGTTGGCGGCATCGAGAATCAGCCGCATCGCGGGGTCGATCTGGCGGGTGAACAGACTCGACATCGCGGTCTTGTCCTCGGCGATCACCGCGGCCTCGAACGCCTTGTGCAGCAGGGCGAATCGCACGCCGACACCGTGATGCTCGAACCAGCGAGTGCACCAGGTGTAGGTGCCTTCCCGATGGTTGCCCGAGATCCGCACCGCGGTCACCGGCAGCAACCACTGCTCCACCCACAATGTGTAGTGGGCGAACCTCGGCGGTGGCGGTGGCTTCTTCTGCTCCTTCTTCGTAGCCTCACTGTCCGGTGGTGCGGTCTCGCTGGATGTTTCCGGTACGGTCGGGGGCTCACCGGTGGCCGGGGTACCGGTCTTTTCGACGGGCGCCGGTTCGCTGGGCAGTGACGGCGTCTCGATGTGTTCACCTGGGGTGCAGCGGTGCAGGGGGCCTTTGGCGGCGTCGAGGATGACCCGGAAGTGGGCATCGACATGGGTGCCGACGTAAGCGCTGGCCCCTGGGCCGCGGGAGGCTTCGAACGCGGCGTGCAGGTGCGCGATCCGCACCGCGACCGGGCGGTGTTCCCACCACTGCTCACACCAGGTGTAGGTGTTCTCCCGCTGCCCCTCGGCCAGGCGCACGCTGATCAACGGCAGCAGCCATTTCTCGGCGAAGTCCACGAAATGCGGAAACGACGGTTTCTGCTGCTTCTTCGGCGGCTTACTCGGGTTGGCGGCCGTCGGCGGCGGATTGGTGGCGTTCACGACGCGCCCGCCCCGGCGTCCGTATCGCCATCGTCATCGCCGGGTGCCGTGACCGTGAGGACGGTGTCGGTGTCGGTGTCGGCGGTGAACCGTTGCAGGGAACGGTGGATCTGGGGTGCGTATTCGGTGTCCTGCCACCAGGTCTTGGACACCACCACCGGGCCGTGGCCGGGGAGTCGGACCAGGGCGCGGTCTTTGGGCAGGGCTGCGAGGTGAGAGATGTCGAGGATGGGTTCGGCGCGCCAGGACAGGGTGCGGTTGACGCCGTTGGCGCCGTGGCTGTGGGAGCGGTCTGCGACGTCGTGTTGTCCGGTCATCTGTGACCAGTGCTGTAGGTAGTCGACCGCGGCGATTCCGCCGCCGTAGACCTCGATGGATTGGGCGCGCATGGTCTTCAAACCGTTGACGCCCCACAGGTCTTCGCCCTGTTCGAGGACTTGCAGGATGGTCATGAGGATGATCCCGCAGCCGCCCGCGTAGGTGTAGTAGGACGGCAGCTCGGAGATGCGGGCGCAGTTGGCGGCCTCGTCGAGGACACCGAGCAGCGGTATCGCCAACCGCCCGTCCGGGCGTCCCCGCGCGGTGGTGAGGGCGGCTTCGAGGATCTGTCCGACCAGCGCCGAGGTGAGCGGTGTGGCGCCGTCGGGTCCGGCCATCGACAGTGCGTACACGGTGTCCTTCGAGGTGACGAACTCCGTCGGTTTGAATTGGGGCAGGTTATGGGTGGCGGGTTGTTCGGCCTTGTCCACCACGACAGCGGGCTTGCCGGTCTGCTTGTCGATTTTTTCGGTGGCGCGCAGGTGGGTGCGCGCGGGCGGGGTGACCATGCGGGCGTAGTCGGAGTCGGCCAGGACATTGAGAAACCGGCGCGCCATGTCGTAGAGGCCGTCGCGCTGACGGGCGTAGAGCGCTTGAGATTCACGAATACGGTCGGCGGGGCGATGCTGACCGTAGGCATCCAGGATCATCGCCGGAGTCGCGTCCTGGTCACGACCGAGCCATTCGGCCACATGCAACAGATCCCCCTCCGCGCAGGCCGCAGCGAACATGTACAAGGCCAGGAGTTCTTGGGCGCCGCCGTCGAAATAGGAATCGACCTTGGCATTGGCGGCTTGAGAGGCCGATCCGGAGGCGGCAGAGACGAAGAACCCGGCCAATTTCCGTGCGGCGGGCAGGTTGGTGACCTGGCCGAGGAGGTTGACCCAGAACCCGCACACCCGTGTTCCGGTGACGCCTTGCAGATCCGACAGCCAGATCGTGCCGTGGTCTTCACGTCCGCCAACGGTGTGCCGGTACAGGTCCGGTTTGTTGGACGTGGCCAGGCACGGCCCCCACGCCGCCAGCACCGCCGGGATCGCCCACGCCATCGTCTTTCCGGTGCGGGTGCCCGCCGCGATCGTCACCCCGAGCTCGGCCGGAACATAGAGTTCCACACCGCCGACCACGGTTCGACCCAACGGGGGCCCCTTCTTCTCCCGTATCTCCGGTGCCGCGTCGAACAACAGTCGCTGGTTGGCCGCCTGATTGTCCTGCACCCGCCCGACCCGGATCTTGTTCGGTCGCTGCATCGTTCGCGCGGCGGCATCGAGTTCACTCGGTGTCCGCAGCAGCCGCCAGCAGCCCACCACCGATACCGCTTCAGCAGCGAGGAACAGCACGAGCAGGGCGGTGGCCTGCCAGGGCCATCGATGCTGGCCGAGGGCGACTTGCAGCAGCGCGGTCACCGGGTGTTTGGTGACCGGCAGTCCGGCCCACCAGCTGCCCAATGCCAGCGCCGCCCACAGGGTGACCGCCAGCGCCAGCACCACGAGCACCAGTAGCAGCAGTGTGGTCTCCTCGCCGAGCCCGGCCTTGTTGCGGCGGCGGGTCTCACGTGTCGAGATCATGACCGGACTCCTCAGGTGTTTTCAGGGAAAGTGACTGGAGTGCTCGCGTTTTCACACCGCCACCCCCAGATCGGGATCGGCACCGGGCTCCTGTGTGGGATCGGCGTCGGCATCGAATCTGTATTGCCCGCCCGCAGGGTCGGGGTCGGTCATGGCGGCGGCGACAGCCGCATCAACCTCGGATCCCGCGTCGGCATCGTTGACCCCTACCTGCTCGGATGCCGCACGCGGGGAGGAGGTGCCGTCACGTCCAGCGAGGTAGGCGGCGTCGATGTCGGCCTGGGACGCCCCGAATGTCGCGGCATCGACCCGGGCGGTGCGTGCCCGGCCGAGCAGATCCTCGAGCCGTTCGAGCAGGTCCTGGTCGTGACTGGAGACTCCAGCGAAGCGTTCGCTCGTGCGGGTGTGTTCGGCGGTCAGGTCTTGCACCTGTCGCAGCGCGGCCATCTGAGCCACCTCGCGTTCGGTTGTTCCGGGATCGGCTTCGGTGGTGAGGAGTTCGTTGGCGGCGTTGATGATCGCGTCGACCTCGGTCACATCGGCGATTTCCGGTCCGCGACCACCCAGTGCGCGGTCCAGCGCGCTGTTGGGATCCGGGGCGCGACCCAGGGATCTGTCTTGTGGACGTGAGCGTGCGCCGCTGGGGATCGAGCCGCTGATCCCGGGTTCGATCCGGCCGGTGATCACTGCGGCTTGGAGCAGGGTTCGCCAGGTCAGTTCGTCGACTGTCGGGTCCCCGTTGGCTCTGGCTTGTGCGAGTTTGCCGTAGGCGGCGATGGCGGTTGTCGGGCGTGACTCGAAGGTGGCGCTGGCGGCGTCGAGTTGGGTCCATAGCCTCTTTTCGGCCTTTCCGGCGTCGCGCCATTTGGCGGCCAGGCCGTGGGCTTGGTTCATGAATTCGGTGACCTGGTCGGGTGTTTCACCGAAGGGCGCGATGAGCCGCAGTTGATGGAATCGGGTGAAGTCCGCGCGTAGTTGGGCTTCCCGGGGGTCGGCGGCGTCGCGGTAGTAGGCGGGGTCGGTGGTCGATTCCGGTTCTGTATCGGGCCAACTCATGACGGTCGGCCTCGGTCGGGCGTGGTGTTGGTAGGCATGGGGTGCCTCCGATCAACAGAAGAGATGTCGAAGCTGTCCCCGGCGATTCAGGTTCGATGCCGTGGCCAGTACCCGTGACCGAGACATCGACGAAAAGCAGTGCTTTTACTGGACTTTCAATACATGCGCATCACCCGTTCATGGATCTGTTCCGAGGTCGGGGCGATATCCACCGATGTCGGGATCGATGTCGTGGGCCGGGTCGGTGGTGTAGTCGGCGGGTGCGTCGTAGCGCAGCGCGTCGTCGACGGCGGCGGAGATAGCGGTGATAGTGGTGGCGGTGTCGGCGTGATCGGCGTCGGTGACGGCGGCGTCGATGAACCCTGCGCGTAGTGACTGTTCCGCGGCGGCGATCATCTGCTGGGGTGTCGGAGGCAGGGCGTGGGCGCCAGCGATGGGGGTGCCGGTAGCGGGGTCGAGGGGCACGTACGGCGGGACCGAGAGTTCGGTGCTGGGTTTGGTGTAGGAATTCCATGCCGCGACCACCCCGAGTTCGTCTCTCATTTCCAGCCATACCGCGTGTTCGCGCCGATAGGGTTCGGCCGAATCTCCCCACAGGAGTGCGGCTTCGGGTTCGGTGATCGCCGCCGCGTGCGACAACGCGACCACCCGTTGGTAGCGCAGGTCCATGTTGGCCGCGAACTGCTTCTCCCCTATCGGGTCGCTGCCGAAGCTCCAGCGTCCGGTGGCGATCCGGTCGGCGCGTTCGGCGACCAGGGCGGCCATGCGGTCCAGGTGCCACAGATCCAGCCCCAGCATGTCGACGAAGAATCCCTGAGCGGCTTCGTCTCGCCAGGGCATCGATTCGGCGCGGGTGAAGGCGTCGAAACGTGGCTGGGTGTGGTGTTCGCCGAGCGCGGCGGCGTCGGTGATCCACGCCTGTGGCAGTCCCGCGCTCAGCGCGGTCTGTTCGATCTGTTCGCGTTCCCCGGCCAGCGCGTCCAGATGGTGACGCCACGCCGATTCGGCGCCGCCGTCCGGGTCGAGAGGTTCGAACCCTTCCCAGCCCGCGTCCAGGATCCGGGCATGTTCCTCGGCCAGCAGCCGAATTTGCGACAGCAGGTGCGCTTGCCACTGCACCACGGTCTGGCGAGTCTGCGGTGAAGGCTCTGAAGTCGTCATCCTCTACGCCCCCTTCACCAGTCGGGCCCGGTCGAAGGATCGGGTTCGGGTGGCCGCTCGATCACCTCACCGACGGGTTCGCTGCCCCAGGTCGGGGTGGTGATCGTGTCGGCTGCGGCGGCGTCGACGGCCCGATCGATGCTGTGACCGTGGTCGTCGACGGTGTCGGGATCGAGGGCTTCGTGAACGAAGTACGCGGCGCGGTCGAGCAGGTCATCCGGTGTGGGTGGGCG
>NZ_JAFMPL010000095.1:0-33644 GCF_019038455.1 Nocardia noduli | reverse complement strand
ATGGGGAGCCACGCAGTGACCCCTCACCCCCTCCCCCGGCGCAGCGGCGGGCACGCATCCACGCCGACCACCGAACAGCCCATCCCGATAGTGGTCCTCGACAGCGACCTGCCCGAGAATGTCTGTGTGGTCGATCCCGGTGAACTCGCCACCGTCGACGCGATCCACACCCTCAGCGTCCACCACCGCTGCCCGTCACCGTGTCGCCCGCGTATGCGGGCGATGACCGCGATCGCCACCGAATACGGGCCAGCCTCGACACAGGACACCCACCCACAAGCGCGCCCGCCCGACGATCACCGGTTGGCCGAAGTGATCGGTGAATACCTGCGCGTGACCACCGAACGCGCCGACCAGTAACCGCCACCGCGACACAACGAGTCCGGACAGCATCGCCGTCCGGACTCGTCTCATCGCTGCTGCTGCCCCTGCCTCGCGGGGGTATCGCACCGTCGCGCCAACGCGCCTGAACCACCCCGGCTCCCGGGTAACCTCACAAGAGGATCAGGCGATCACGCGGACATCGCTGGCCTGCATCCCTCTGTCCGCGTGCACGGTCTCGTACTGCACCCGCTGGCCTTCGTCCAGTTCACGGAAACCGTCGTCCGCGATCGCGGTGTAGTGGACGAACACGTCCGGATCGGTGCCGCCGTCGGGGACGATGAACCCGAATCCCTTGTCGGAGTTGAACCATTTCACTGTGCCGACAGCCATATCCCGGCCCTACCCTTTCTCGTTGAAATCAGAAGATGTCGCTGCGGTCGAGCGAGGACCGATCCGGCACAGCCGAAGTCCGGCCGCACCCGAACCGCCCCCATGTCGCCGTGTGCGTCGATATCGCTCGCACAGAGCTGTTCCGGGTGAGTTCGTCGCCTCAACCCGACACTGCCCTCAGGTACACCGGCAACTCCCGGTGGCCTTGGCTGATGAAACTGTCCAACGTGTCCAAGGCCGCAGGGTCGACCGCGAACCCCAGATCCGGGAACCGGTCGAAGAGAGCGGGCAACGCGATCTCCGCCTCGAGACGGGCCAAGGCCGCGCCGAGGCAGTAATGCGGGCCGTACCCGAACGACAGATGCTCCACCGGTGGCCTGCTCGAATCGTGCTCGCCCGAGGCCGACGAGTTCAGATGCTGGTTGGCGGCGGCGATGGCGGCGATCAGCGGATCACCAGCCTTGACTAGCTGGCCCGCGATATCCATATCCACGACCGCGTAACGCAGGGGCAGGTTCGCCACCGGTGGCCTATCACGCAGGGTGGCCTCGATCAGATGCCGCCACCCAGCAGTACCCTCGCGCAGTCGCGTCACAAGCCCGCGGCGAGTCACCACCGCGTGGATCGCTTGATCGAGCAGGTTCACCGTCGTCTCGTACCCGGCGCTGATCACCAACAACAGGGTGTGGACGAGTTCTTCCTCGCTGAGCTGATCGCCCTCGTCGCGGTGGTCGATGAGCAAACTCGTCATGTCCTCACCCGGCTCGGCGCGGCGCCGCGAGGCCAGCGTGCTCAACAGACCCACCAATTCGGTGAAGGTGGCTTGCGGATCGCGTTGCGGGGCCGTGGAGAAGATTTCGTCCACGCACGTTCGTAGTGGCGGCGCGAGATCGTCGGGGACTCCCATCAGCGCGGTGATCACCCGCAACGGCACCTGCGCGGCGAACTGCTCACGAAGATCGACCACCGTCCCGCCCGGGTGCGCCGCCAGTGCGTCGAGCAGCTCGGTGACGATCTTCTCGATCTGCGGTTGCAGGGCAGCGATACGGCGAGGCGTGAACGCCGGTTTGATCAGTTTGCGCAGCCGCGTGTGCTCCGCGCCGTGGGCGGTGAACATGTTGCGCACCGACACCCACGCGATCAACGGCCAGTCCGACGGGATCTCACCGTTGAGGAAGGCGGGCCAGTGCCGGTAGGTGTCCTTGGACACCCGCTCATCGGCGAACAATTCCTTGAGCAGAGTCGGTGTGGTGATCGCCCACGCGCGTATCCCACCGGGCAGCACCACCGCAACCAACGGCCCTCGCTCACGCAGCAGAGCGGCTTCGGCGGCGATATTGGTGCCGGTGACGTCGAGGACATGAGGATCGAGGACGGATTGCAGAGCGGTCATACCGGACTCCAGAGGTGCGAGGTTGATCAGTAGGTGCGCGGCGAAAGATTCGGGTGCATCGTCAGCGGTGGGTGTGCGGCGAGGTCGGGGTGAACACCACCGGCAGGGTTTCGAGTGCGTGATGAAACGGACCGGCCCGCCACACCAACTCCCCCACCGGGCACGCAAGTCGCAGATCAGGCAGCCGATCGAGCAACTCATCGATCGCGTCGACCGCGCACTGGTAGGCGAGGGTGCGGGCCGGACACGAATGCGGCCCCGCCGAAAACGACAGGTGCGAGGCGTTGCGTCCGACCCGACCGAAGTGGTCGGATCCACTGGCACCGGGGGCTCGGTTGCGGGGGTCGGTGTTGCAGGCCGCCATCCCGATGAGCACCGGCTGATCAGCGGGCAAGGTGACACCATCGACCAAGACCGGGCGAGGTGGATACCGGACGCACAGGTTCGCCAACGGTGGATTGCGGAACAGCACCTCGTTCAGCGCGTCCTCGGTCTGACAGGCCCCGCTGACGACCTGGTCACCGAAACCCCGATCGGTCATCATCAACAGCACCGCGTTCACGATCAGGTGTTGCAACGGTTCGATCGCTGCCGCGTACATGGTCAGGACCTGCTCGCGCACCTCCTGCGCACTCATCCGGTCCGCGTGCGCGATCAACCGAGTCGGGATATCGCGACCCGGGTAGGCGCGTTTGAGATCGATCAACGCACCCAACGCGCCATCGACGACCTCGTCCACCACACCGGGGTCGGTGTCGGCCTCGAACATCATCGCGAAACCACGAGCCAACTCTCCGCCGATCTCGGGTGGGCAGCCCATCATCGTGTTGATCGTCCGAAACGCCAACGGCCCCGCGTAATCGGCGACCAGGTCCATCGCGCCGTCGGCGGCGACCGCCGCGACGAGGTCGTGGCCGTGTCCTGCGACCACAGCGTGCAACTCGTGCAGGTCCACCCCCGCCAGCGCAGCGGTGGTGGCCTGCCGATAGAGAGCATGGGCGTGCCCGTCACTGCGCAGGGCGTTCTTGCGGGCTCCCATCATCGGCATCACCGAGCACCGCGGATCCATCGCTTTCTGCCAACGGCTCGGGTCCGCCCGGAAACGGTCAGTGTCGTGCAGGATCTGCACCGCCATCCGCCACCCGATCACCAGAGTCGCCGTAACTCCCGGCGCGAGTTCGACACGGGCGAAATCAGGGTGGTAGCGGCGCATCTCGGCATAGACCCGATGCGGATTCCGCGCGAAATCCGGTGAATACAACCGGAAGAGAGGACCGTCCAGGCCGTAGGGTCCCGGTTCCTGCCCAACCGGGCATCTTGTCGGTGCCGGGGCGACGGGGTGGCGGGTGGGCGACGGGAAAGCTGTAGCGGCCATGAGATTGAACCCTCGAAATCGTGTGTAGCGAAGGACTTCTCCCGCCGACGCCGACAGGGAGCGTCCCGCAGGCGAGAGTCGAAGCTGTCGAGAACGCGAACGTCGCGTTTACCGGTGAGCGGCGATGGCTTTCGTGATCAGCGCATCGGCCTCGCTACCCAGGACCGCGTCCTGGGTAAGCAGGTCGAACACCGTCAGGTAGTCACTGATCGCGGTCGGGTCGCAGAAACGGAGAGCGCCGGTGGCGGTCTCCACAGCGACCCGGGTGTCGTCGTAGACGACGAAATTCGTTGCCGAGACGCGGAACCGAGCGGTGCGCGGAACAATCTCGACCACGGCAGTAGCGGGCAACCGACCCAGCAGCGTCTCCAACTGCACCCGAGTCGTTTCGGGATCGCCCACGACCGTGTACAGGGCCTGCTCGGCGATCAGGAAATGCACCCATGTCGCCGAAGCCCGCCAACGCTGCTGCCGTGCCAGAAGCGCGTCCAACGCCGCCGACACATCACCATCAACCCCGAGCGCATTCATGCTGGCCTCCAGGACCGCGTGCGCATAGTCACGTGTTTGGAGCAGCCCAGGTATCACCCCCGGCTCGAACCACTGCAACACCCTCGCCTCGGACTCGAACCGCCCCGCACGCTGCTGCAAATCACTCGACGGCTGCTCACGCCATACGATGAACTCGGGAACAGACGAGGTGACATTGGCAGACATGATTTCCTCCGATGCAACCGGTGAAACGAACAGGGTCAGGACGCGGTGATGGATGTGATCAGGGTGCGGTCGGCCTCGGTACCGGTGCCGACGCGCTGGCCGATCCGCAACGGCCCGTCCGGGTCCGACACGGTGACCGTGACGGCCCACCGCCGCGCACCGGGCTCGTGGTCTACGAACATTCGGCGGTAACTCCTCCACAACATCGACGCAGAGCGCGCTGGACTTCATTACCAGCGTTGCCACCGAACCGATCCGCGGATAGACGAGAGCAGGTCGCGGGCGGGACAGTGCATTTTGTCGGTGTCGCGGCTGGTCAGCGACGCGTGTTCGCGATCGCAGATGCTGGTGGCGAGACGGGCTCTCGTCTTGCGGTTCGTCGCGATCGGTGATCGCTGCGCTGTCACCGCTATTCGGTGGGCGATTCGAGGTCGGGTTAACCTGGGTCTATTCACCAAGCAAGGGGGCGGGGCAGAGACGGGATGGGTGACAACGGATCTCGCGCGGACGCGCGTCGCGCCGCCGATATCCGCGCTGGGTTGGTCGCGCATCTCCCGCCTGGTGAGGAGCCGCCGATCGCGCTGGTGCACAGGATTGCTGACGAGATCACCCGACATTGCGGTCACAGCCGGTTCAAGTCTCATCGACTCGCCCATGGCTGGACGATGGCATCCGCTGTCGAGGAGTTTCACCGGATGTGTCGACGCGAAAACCTCAAACCGCGCGGTTTGGTCGTTCGTTCGTGGCAGGAATGGGAAGCCGGTGCTCGTCCTAGTTGGGACTATCAGGATTTGCTGTCACGACTGTTCCACGCCAACCCCGTCGAACTAGGTTGGGCCCCGGACTACGCACCCGCCGCGGACAGTATTCCGGCTCTGCGCGCCCGGCCTGATCATCGTGCGCCTCAACCGCTGATGCAGCTGCCTCCCGACACCGACGACTTCACTGGCCGTCGTCATGATGTCGAACGATTGATCCGGGCGTTGACCACGCCCTCGGTGACTGCCGTCGCGATCGCGGCAATATCGGGGAAAGCCGGTGTCGGCAAGACCGCTTTGGCGGTCCATGTCGCACACCAGATCCAGTCTGCCTTTCCAGGCGGTCAGCTTTACGTGAATCTTGATGGCACCAGAACGCATCCGGTCTCCCCCGGCGAAGTGCTGGCGGGGTTTCTGCGCGAATTCGGTGTACCGGGCAGCGAGATCCCCGAAGATCTCGACGAACGCGCCCGCAGGTACCGCGCCCAGCTCGCGGACCGGCGGATGCTGGTGGTGCTGGACAATGCCGCCGACGAAACACAGTTGCGCCCACTGCTGCCCGGCTCTGCCGGGTGCGCGGTTCTGGTCACCAGCCGCACCCCCATGACAACGCTGGCGGGCATCCACGTCGACGTCGATGTACTCACCGAGGATGAAGCGGTCACACTGTTGACGGTGTTGATCGGCAGCGACCGTGCTGATGCTGAACCCGACGCAGTGCGTCAGTTAGCGCGGCTGTGTGGGGCGCTGCCGTTGGCTTTGCGGATTGCCGCCGCCCGCCTGACATCACGCTCGAGCTGGACCCTGGCTTGGTTCGCGGCCCGCTTGTCCGACGAGACCCGCCGTCTCGACCTGCTCACGGCCGGTGACCTACAGGTGCGTGCATCGTTCGAATTGAGCTACCGCGGTCGCAGCGACATCGAGCAATCCGGATTCCGTCTCCTGTCACTGACGGCGGCGACCTTCCCTGCGTGGAACCTCGCCGCACTGCTCGACACCGACGTGCACCAGGCCGAGCAAGTGTTGGAAAGCCTCGCCGACGCGCAGCTGGTGGAGATCGCCGGAATCGACGCGACCGGCCTGCCCCGCTACCGACTGCACGACCTGATCCGCGACTTCGCCCGGGAGAGGTGCCTGGCCCACGAAACCGAGCAACACCGCCAGGCCGCCGCGCGACGGTTGATCGGCCGCTATACCGCGACCGTGCTCATCGCCGCCCAGACCCTGCACCCCGGTACCGAACACGACATCGAATCCGACGTCGAACTCGACCGGCCCGACGCGGTTGCCGCCCAAGCAGCCCGCAGCGACCCACGCCGCTGGTTCATCATCGAGCAGGCCAACCTCATCGCCGCCGTGGACTTGGCCCATCGTCTCGGTCTACCGGACCAGACCTGGCGCCTGGCCGCTGCACTGCCCGCACTGTTCGACTGGCGCGCGGATTGGCAAGCCTGGTCACACACCCACGAACTCGCGCTGCAAGCCACGATCGCGATCACCGACACCGACCACCCGCGGGCGGTCATCCTGCGCAACCTCGGAGCACTCGACCGGGAACTCGGGCGATACGATGCCGCCACCGCTGTCCTGGACGAAGCCGCGCACATATTCCTCCGTCTCGACGACCAACGGCGGTGGGCCACGACCATGAAGCTGCTCGGCGATACCCACCGCTATCGAGGGCACCTCGATGACGCCCTCACCGCCTTCTCCGCATCATTGCTGACCGCGGAATGCGAGCAGGACTCCAGATCGGTGGCCGGTGTCCTCAACGGCCTCGGTGACGCCAGCCGAGGACTTTCCCAATGGTCGGAGGCCACACGCTACTTCGAGGAAAGCTTGGCGATCTACCGCAACGACCTCCACGACGACCTCGACGCCGCCCGCACCCGAGTGCGCTACGCACTGGTCTACCGCGACCAATGGAAGAACGAGCAAGCCCTACAACTGCTCACCCCCGCACTCGCGGTCTTCACCGATTTCGACGACCTGCGCTGGCAGGCCCGCACCTTGCGTCACATCGCGGTCGTGCACCGCAACGCCGGTGACCTGCACCAGGCATGGGAGCCGTTCGAGCGATCACTGGCGCTGTTCGAACGCCTCGCCGACCGCCGTGGCGTCGCCGTCACCCTGCGCAACCGCGGCGACGCCCACCGCCTAGCCGACAACCCGGACCTGGCCGAACGAGATCTCACCCGGGCCTGCGAGATCTTCACCTCGATCAACGATCACCGTTGGATCGCTCGATGCCACCTCGGCCTCACCGACCTGCACCGCACCACCGCACGCTACGAACTCGCCCACCACTACCTGGACACCGCGTTCGACATCATCTTCCGCACCAGCGGCGACCGTCCCGCCCAAGCCCGCGCACGCCGCCAACTAGGAATTCTCGCGCGAGACACCGCCGACTACGACACCGCCGCCACCGCGCTGCTCGACGCGCACGCGCGATTCACTACCCTCGGCGACCAACTCTGGATCGCCCGCGTCGACGCCGGTCTGGCCCGCCTCGCCCAGCGCCTCGGCCAAGACCCGACACCACACATGAAGGAAGCTCTCGCCATCTGCCATCGCAACGCGATCACCATCGACCACGACATAGAAACGGTCTTGAAGGAATGGTGACACATCCCGACTCCATCACCGCGACAACCCGGTACGAGCAAATCATGCTCGACCACTCCCACCACCCCGCAGACGCCGCAGCGCGTCTGCGGGAGGCCAGCCGGACCGCGCGCAATACCGTCGCCGTGTCCGGCGACCAGCAGCGGCAGATCCGTGATGTCGCCGCCGGAGTCGCGGCTCCCACACTCATCGGAGCCGTGATCTGGATGCTGGAACACGCCCGCCACCGCCGACTCTCACGCCTGCGGTTCCTCTCACGCGACGGCCAAATCTTCTACGAACTCGCCCGTCGCCTCCCCCCGCACCTACACGCCGGAATCGACCTCGAATACGTCTACAGCAGCCGACTCACCTGGAGCCTGGCCGCCAGCAACGCCGACAGCCTCGACCAGGAAGCCTGGCTGTTCAACAGCTTCATGAAATCCAACGCCACCGACCTGTGCGCACGACTCGGACTGCGAATCAACGACCATCTTGCCGCCCTGGAAGCTGCCGGTGTCTCCCTGGACGCTGATACCCGCGCCGATGAGCACCAGCAGATCGAAGCGATGAAGAAGTTCCTCCGGACCCCGCGCGTGCGCGCGGCCGTCGGAGCACGGATCACCGAAACACGCCAACTGCTCATCGATTACGCCGCCGCTCATCGGCTCGACGCCCCGGACACCGGGCTGGTCGACGCCGGATGGACCGGCCGCATGATCGACTCCCTGATCCGCGTGTGCAGCACACCCGGACGGCCACGACCGCATGCCCTGCTGTGGGGATACGAACCGCGAGATCCCGACCCGGCCGTCACCGATCACGTGTCGGCGTACATGTACAACACCGCCACCCGCCAAGGGGCGGATCTGCGAGTGCCTGACGCGCCCTACCTCGTCGAAACGTTCTGCATGGGCGACCACGGAATTGTCACCGGCTACCACCGATCCCCCACCGGCACAATCCAACCGATCCTCAAATCGGTCGGCAACCCCGCTCCCGAATCGTGGGGGCTGCGCACCTACCGCGACACGCTCTACGCCGTCGCCGACTCCTTCACGCACCTCCCCGACCAGGATCTCCGGCCCTTAATCCATGACCTCATGGCCGCGTTCTGGTGTAACCCCACCCCCGAGGAAGCAGCCACCTGGGGGAGCTATCCCTACGACAGCGACCCCGCCGGAACAGCAGTACGACCACTGGCCACACCACTCGAGGGTCCCCAACCCCGACGAGGTGACCGCGCCTGGATAGCAGGCACACTGGCCATCAGCAATCCCGACCTGCGTCAGCAATACCTCACCCACGCATCGGCGACGGAGGTCAACGGCACTCCCGCCACCGACTAGCTGACATACCGAAGAACTACCGCTGCCGGGGGATGACGGCACTGCGTTTGCTTCCGATCTTGGGAATCGGTCAGCGCAGAACACCTACTACCGAACGGCGGACGCGCCGACCTTGCTCCAGTCGAATCCGAGTTCACCCTTGTCGGCGAAGATCTGTTCCCACCATTCGGAATTGTCGGCATACCAAGCCACAGTGGTAGCAATACCGGCCGCGAAGTCGTCGTGTACCGGTGCCCAGCCGAGTTCGGATTGGAGTTTGTCCGGATTGATCAGGTAGCGGCGGTCGTGATTCGGCCGATCAGGGATGTGTTCGATCATCTCGTCGGGATCCATCCCGAGCTCGGCAACTACCCTGCGAGCGATGTCGAGGTTGGTGACCTCGCACCGAGCCGAGATATCGAAGATCGGCAGCAGGCCCGGATCGGTAGCCGCCGCAGCGGGGACCGGGGGGAGGTCGGCGTGCAGGACGCGGTGCACCGCCGCGCAGTGGTCGAGGACGTGCAGCCAATCACGGCTTTGCAGCCCATTGCCGTACACCGGCACTTTCCTGCCACGCAACAGGTTCGTCACCGCCAGCGGAATCAGCTTCTCCGGCAACTGGAACGGACCATAGTTGTTGGCGCAGTGCGTCATACGGATATCCAGGTCCGGGTAGGTCTGCATATAGGCACGCACCATCTGATCCCCAGCCGCCTTCGCCGCCGAGTACGGCGTCTTCGCGTTCAGCGGCGACCGTTCGGTGAACCACTCGTCACCAGGCGCCAGCTCGCCGTACACCTCGATGGTCGACACGTGCACGTGCGACCGCACCGGCACCAACCGGCTGCACTCAGCCATCACCTGGGCACCGAGCGCATTCGACCGCATGAACGACGACGGGCCGACGATCGCCCGGTCGTTGTGAGATTCAGCCGCGAAGTTCACGACATAATCCGGCTCGTACCGCCGGTAGACCGACTCCATCACCTCGAGATCGGCGATGTCGGCCGTCTCGAAGCTGATACGGTCCCGCACCGACTCCAGATTGGCCATGTTTCCGGCGAACCCGATGTAGTCGACCCCCACCACCTGAACCTGCGGCTCGTGCTCCAGCAGAAAATGCACATAGTTCGCGCCGATGAAGCCCGCGGCGCCGGTGACAAGGTAGACGGCCATAACCCGGAAGCCTAGCCAACTCCTCTCACCGCAACCGCCCTCTTCCATCTGGCCCGAGTTGCCCAAAGTCATTGCTCCAACTGAGCGAATTTGCGCGGTTCGGCGGTTGTGGCGCGATATGCTCATCGCGGAGTGTCGGACGCGCACGCGCTCCCCTTTCCGCCTGAGTCGCCCCGCCCACGCCGGTTCGGCGACGTTGATGGCCAAGGTCCTTCCCGGGGCCCGCGTAGCTTGTTCCCCCGTTCGTGTGCCTTCATTCGTCGTAGGCAGAGGTGGCGTGGGCGCATCTGCCGGAATCGGTTGAAGACATGCCCAAGAACAGCAGCGCACGTCGGCGACGGCGGATTCGACGTATCTCCGAGGCGCACGGCGTGAGCTACACTGCGGCCGTGCGTCTCGGCAACGAACTCGCCCGAAAAGCGCAGGTCGACAAGGGGCTACGCCCTCCGAAGATCGACATCGATGGAGTTCAGCGGTACTGGCGACGAGAGGACGCCGAGTCCCTTGGCCAGGACGGGTTGACAGACCCCACACAGGTGGATGTGGTGGCTGCGGCGGACCTGCTGCTGCCGCAGGTGAGGTCGCTGCGATCCGCCAAACTGAAGCCGACGGTCGTGGTGATACCCACATGGCAGCGGGAACGGGTGACTCAGAGCGAGTTTTACGAGCAATTCCCTGAAAAGGTTCGCGACGTGCTCGACACCCTCGAGCGTGTGCGTGAGGACGCCGATATCGCGTGGGTCGAGTGGCGAACGGTGGCCATGGCCGTCCACCATGTGCAAGATCCGTTGAGCGGACTCCAGCGGATCACCGACGGGTGGTTGCGCGAACGGGTCGATGCGGCTGTCGAAATAGCCGAACTGCTCTCGATTGCCGCCGAAGCCGTCCACAGCCGCGGATGTCTGCTCGGAGCGAGACGGTCCCGCGCCGGCTCCGGATACTCGCCCTGCGGCAGCGGAGACATACGGGTCCGGGTCCGAATCTTCGATGACGAGACCACAGTCACCCCGCCGGGGTGTTTCCGCCACGCCGCCGAGGAGATTGTTCACTGGGACTTCGAGGTCGAAGATGGCTACACCGGCGTGGAGATCATGGGCGGCCTTAGCGCCCGTCTGTTCTAGCGTTCTCGATGTTCGCCCCACCCATCCCTGCTCCCGTCGCGGACGAATGAGTATTCGTGCGTTCTCGAAGTACGTGGAGGCAGACGGGGGTGTGGATCTATGGAATTGGGTCGATTCGCTGTCAGGAAGATTCGTCACCGCGACGGTCGGAAGTCGTGGTGGATCTTCACTCCGGACGGAGAACTGCATCGTGCCTCGCTGGCGGTTCTGACCAGGTACGGGACCTCGACACAGCAGACCTATGCCTACAGCCTTGTAGATCACCTGAACTGGCTACACGTGAACAACCGTGACCCGGCTACCGTCAGTTTCGATGACCTGCGCCGTTATATGAACGGTGTGACTGGCCGCACCGAGGGTGTCTACGGTGTGGCTTGGCGGGGTCCGGAGCAGAAGCCGCTGGGCAGCTCGGCGGCGGGCAACGTCGCGACGGTGGTGAAGGCGTACTACCTGTCATTGCAGGCGTCGGGCAATGTGCGTCCGGATGTGGTTGAGGCTTTGTCTTCGCGGCGCAGTTTCACCCAGCGCGGCCGGTCTCGACGATCGGTCGAATCGAATCCTCTTGCCCCACGCCAAAGCTCGCGTCGGCCATGTTTTCTGCCGGACGAGGTTGTCGAAGCGCTGTTCGAACCAGGGATACTCAGGACCGCTCGGGACACCATGATCATCACCTGGCTGCATGACGGTGGCCTGAGAGTGGGTGGCCTGTGTGGGTTGCGCTTCAGCGACTTGCATCTGACCCGACATCACCCGTGCGGTCAGCGTGCCGACCCGCACGTACATGTCGTCGGCCGCGACGACAACCCGAACGAGGCGCGAGCGAAGTCGTATGCGCCATCGAATCCGGGGAAGGATGGACTCGTCGTCGACGGGGTGATCCGCGCGGTCAGCGACGACATGATCAGTACTTTCTACGCCTACCTCCTGGACGAATTCCATCCGATCCAGCACTTGGTCGAGCACGAACAGATCCTCGTCCACACCGGTGGCGTGACCCCGGGTGCGGCTCTGTGCACCGGCGGAGTACGCAAGATGCTGGACCGGGCTTGTCGCCGAGCCGATTTGAACGTCCGCGTCCTGCCGCATTCGTTTCGCCACAAGGCCGCCGCTGCGCTGTATGCCGAATCGGACTTCAACGCCGAGTTGGTCGCTCAAGAGTTCGGTTGGTCAAGTCCGGCGATGGTGACCGACATCTACGGCAAGTCCGCCAACCGGCACGCGATGCAGTTTCTGCAACAGGCGTGGGAGGCCACCGCTCGGCCCCCGAGCGAGCAATATCTGGCGCCGGTCCGGACGGATAAGGCCGAGTCGTGACAGAATATGGAACGAACGTGGTCGACACGCTTACGGCTGTTCCGGCGACAGCATCGGACTATCTGGGCCTCAACGCCGAGCAGCGCTACGAGATCGTCAGCCCACGGTTTCCCGCGTGGTTGCTGGCCGAGCCGATCGACTTCCCACCCCATCACTGCACCTATGGTTGGGCCTGCCGAGTCGACGGCTGCACGGGGGTGCTTCCGGAGATCTCACTACAGCTGCTCTGTGTCCAGCACACGAGGCACTACGCGAAGGTCAAGAACACCGTCGAACTCGCAGAGTTCCTGGCCGGTGCCGAGCCCCGCGGGCGGCGACTGAACTGGGGGGTGATCCGCAAGTCGCCGTGTCGCATCACAGGATGTCCACGCGAAGCCGAAGCCGCAGGGTATTGCCTCACCCACTACAACATGCGGTACCGGGCGCGATGCCGCGGCACCCTCGATTGCGGTTGGGACACACGACAAAGACCGCTTCCACCGACGGCGCTTTGCGATGTCGATGGCTGTGTTCATGACGCGTCTCTGGGACGGAGCCTAGAGAGACAGAACCGCACGCTGTGTCCCAGCCACGCGGCACAGTTCGACTGGTGGCTGCGATCCGGCGAGCCCGGCAAGGGCAGCTGGAATGAATTCCTCAGCATCCCGAGAGTTGTCGGATCGGTTTCGCCGGCCGTCGTTCATGGACGTGTTTGCCTGGCCCGGCTTCCGTCCGGACTTCAACGGGAAATCCGCTACGCCCTTCATCGCCACGCCAACACAGCATGGCGCACTCCGTGGCGACCCAACATCCTCCAAGGTGTTATCGACACGCTGCTGGCCGCAGGCGTGCAATCTCTGGCCGATCCACTCGTGGATGATTTGACCGCCGCCGTCAGCAGGGAACCCGAGCGCCGGATCTGGTTGGATCTTCCGGTCGCAGCGCGAAGCCTCGCGGTCACCCCGGATGCTGCCAAGGCTGCGGGGTGGTTCGATCCGATCCTGGTAGGGGCGGCATTATTTTCAGGAAGTCAGGGAACTCGGCGCAAGCCCTGGAACATCACCGCGGTCAGCCAGGTATGGCTGCGGAATCTGCTCTGGGACCACCTCTGCGACGAGTCGTTGAAACCGACCGGGAAACGGCCGTCCCGCGGAGTGATCTTCGATCGCATCACCGGTGTCGCGTTACTGTCGCGAATCCTCGAACAGAACCGCGCGGATCACGGTGGTGTCGCCGAGGCCCTCGGCAAACGCGACGCCGATGCCGTCAAGGACACCTTCGATCTGTGGTTTCGGGAGCAGATCCCGCTGCCGATCGTGTCGAGTCGAACCGAACCCCGAGTGCTCACCGAAGCGACCCGCATGAACTACACAGCCGGGGCGCGCACCGTTCTGATACAGGCCCGTGAACATGGCCGGACCGCGGCGGACCTCGACCTGTTCATCCTCAGTCTGCCGAGATTCCCCGCTGCCAAGAAGAAGCCTCGGCCACGTCCGCTGAGCTATGACGATTTTCAGATGATGGTCAGCCCGGACAACCTGCGCGCACTCGACGCCCTCGACAACGATGACATCGGATGCTCCGACATATGGCTCACACAGGCGTTTCAGGGCGGACGAATCGGAGAGACAATCAACCTGCGCCTCGGCTGCATCGGACTCATCGGCGCCGCCCAACCCTACATCTGGCGTGACATCACCAAGATCGGAGTCATCGACTACGGAATGCCCTGCTACCTACCGGTTTACGAACGACTGCTCCGCAGACAAGAGATCACCCGAGCGAAACTACGAATCCGATACCGAGATCAGCTCGCCCAGCTCGATAGCCGGGGCCGGGCACGACTGGAAGTGTCATGGGACCGCGAAATGCCGCTGTTTCCACGAATCAAACTGAATACCGATCTGACTTTGGCAGTCTCGCAAAACTGGTTCCGTGTCGCCTGGACCTCCTGGTTCGAAGCCCTGGGGCTGAGGTCGATCACCACCCATCAGACCCGAGCGACGTTGGCGACATCACTGCTGAACAACGGGGCACCACCGGCGCTGGTCCGCCAACTGCTCGGGCACTTCTCCGAAGAGGCGCTGGCGCATTACGCGAACTACAACAACGACACCATGACCCGCCACCTACAGCAGGTTTGGGCTGCTAGCCCCGGCGCGGACAATCCCGGCACCATCCTGCTGCGTCCCACCGATATCACCACCGACAACCCCGCCGCCGCGGCCGCCCGGATCGATCTGACGGTCGTGCCGGTCGAGCACGGCCTGTGCCGCTACGGACCGGTCGTCGGCGGCGCACAGTGCCCCTACCAGAAGAACTGCACCGCAGGGCCGGATGGTCCCTGCGAGCACTTCGTACTCACCGGCGCCGACCTGGCCTACTGGGAACGCAAACGCGACGCCGCCTACCACTTCGCCGAGGGCGCCCCCACCGACGACGCCCGCGACTACATCCTCAGTCAATGGACTCCCTGGGAACCCGTCCTCACCGGCCTGCGCGAGGCCCTCGATGAACTCGGCCTGCTCGAATCCGCCGAGAAACTAGACCTGCGCACCCCTGTCCACGACTACTTCGACCCACTTTTCTCCACCGGATGGCAAGTGACACAGATGAACTCACCCGAACCCGCCGGCACGGAACAGGAGATCGAGTCCGTTTGAGCGCCAACACCCGTCGCCGACCCGTCGAGATGATCGAACAACGATCCCGCACCAGCGCTGACTGCGAGAAACGCCTCCGCAGGGCGCTGACCAAACTCGCCAAGACGGGCGCGCCGTTCACCATCGACAACGTCTGCGACCTGGCCGGTGTCGGCAAGACGTTCATCTACGACAAACGCCGCCCCGAACTCACCAGAGCCGTCCTGGCTGCCCGAGACGCCTCCCAAGCCGCTGGTCCCCGACGCGCGGAGCGAGCTCTCGACGCGGACACAGCCTCCTGGCGTGAACGCGCCCTCAACGCCGAAGCGGTCATCTCCTCGCTACGTGCCGCGATCCGCGACCGGGATGCCCGCATCAGCGGCCTCACCGGAGAACTCTACGACCCCGACGGAAACCACCTCGCCGACGAAAATGCAAAGCTACGTACGCTTCTCGTGGCGCTCAACCAGAACCTCACCAAAGCCAACACCGAGAACCGGGCCCTGCGCCGCTCCCTCGACGGCGCACGAGCCAACCTTAAACGCGAACGAGAGCGCAACGTCGCACAGATCTTCGGTCAGTGACCCCCATTCCACCCGCCGGTCCTCAGTCGCGCGCGGCCGGGACTGTGGATTTTTTGGCGATACAGACCCGCGCGGCCTTGTGTGTTCCTGGACCGACGAGGCGTTGTAGCCGGTGGTCACTGGTGGTGTCCTCGAAGATCAGAGTGTGGGGTCGTGTCGGGGCACCGAGGCGAACGCGACGGCCGCGGCCACGACGGCGAGCGCGGCCAGGAGCAGGTAGGTGTTGGCGTAGCTGCCCGTCCATGCGCTCAGTGCCGTGCCCGCCCAGGGGGCCAACGCCATGACGATGACGACCGGTGCGGACATGAGTCCGCTGAGGCGGCCGTAATGTGTTGCGCCCCAGCGTTCGGTGATCGCGGTGGCCTGGATCAGGGTCATGATTCCTCGTACGAGTCCGGCGCCGATCGAGACGCCGATCAGGACCATGACGGTGGTGCCGAGTCCGAGTAGTGCGGTCGTGGCGGCGGTTGCGGCGAAGGCCGCGATGATGCGGGTACGTGGGCCGGTGGCTGCGGCGAGAGGCAGGTAGCCGATGCGGCCGAGGACTTGTCCGGCGCCGCCGAGACCGAGGGTGAGCGCGGCCAGGGATGGGGAGAATCCGCGTTCGATGAGCAGCGGTACGAGGTTGAACACTCCGGCGAAGGCGGTGAACGCGCCCAGGCTCAGGGCGGTCACCAACGCGAGGAAGGCGGGGCTGCGGGCGATGGCGTTGTGGTCGGCGTGGAAGCTGTTGGCCGCTGGGGGCGGGTGTGGCCAGGGGCCGTGGAGCCCGAGCCAGTGGGCGGGGATGGTGACCAGGGCGAGGACCGCGGTGAGGATGAGATAGGTTGCGCGCCAATCGGTGTGCTGGACCAGGGCTGCGGTCAAGGGTGCGAAGACGGTGCTGGCGAGTCCGGCGGCGAGGGTGAGGATCATCAACGCTTTCACGTGCCCGGTGCCGTACCAGCGGGTCAGGGCGGCGAAGGCGGGTGGGTAGAGCACCGCGCCCATCGCGATCCCGGCGGCGATCCATCCGGTGAAGAACAGTGCCAGGTTCGGTGCGGTCGCCACCACGATCAGCGACGGGATGGCCAGGACCGACCCGAGGGTCATGATGACGCGCGGGCCGGTGCGGTCGAGGAGTCGTCCGACCGGGATTCCGGTGAGTGCGGCGGCGAGTTGACTCAACGAGAAGGCGGCGGTGATGGTTGGTGCGGACCAGCCGGTGTCGTGGGTGATGGAGACCGACAGGACGGGGAAGGCGTAGTAGAGGATTCCCCAGCTGGTGATCTCGGTCAGGCACAGGGTCGCCAGCACCCGACGCAGACCGGTAGCGGTGAGGCCACCGGTCTGCGAGGCAACAGTGATGTCGCTCAACAGCTCACCCTCGCGCGGGCACGGCCGTGCCGAGGGTGATCAGTTCCGGCTGCGGTGCCCCACAGCAGCCACCATCACCGTTGTCGGCGGCGGTTTTGGTGGCGTCGGGGTCGTCGAAGACTCCGGCGCCGCCGCAGACGCCGGTGTCGGGCAGGGTGAGGTCGATCCGGGTCGCGGCTTCGTGGTCGCCTGCGATCGCGGCGGCGATGGAGCGGACCTGTTCGTAGCCGGTCATGGCCAGGAAGGTCGGGGCGCGGCCGTAGCTTTTCATCCCGGCCAGGAACACGTTCGGTTCTGGATGCGAGAGTTCGGTGACGCCGTGGGGGTAGACGGTGCCGCAGGAGTGCACGTTGGGGTCGATCAACGGCGCGAGCTGGGTCGGGGCTTGCAGGACCGGGTCGAGGCCGAGGCGGATCTCCGAGAGCCATGACAGGTCTGGCCGGAAGCCGGTCAACACGACCACGTGGTCGACGTCGTCGAGGCGTTGCCCGTTGTCGGAGACCAGGGTGTGTCGGCCGCTTCCGTCGGGCTCGATCGCGGCGGTGCGGAATCCGGTCACCACCCGCAGATGCCCCGCCTCGACGGCGGCCTTGGCGCGTTGTCCGAGCGCGCCGCGCGCGGGCAGCTGGTCGGAGTCACCGCCGCCGAAGGTGTCGGTGGTGTCGCCTCGGCGCAGCACCCAGCTGATCAGAGTGCCCGGTTCCTTCTCGGCGAGCCCGGCCAGAGCGATGATGGCGGTGAGCGCGGAGTGTCCGCTTCCGGCGATCACGATGTGGCGTCCGGCGTAGCGGGCACGCACCCGCGGGTCATCCAGGTCGGGCACCCGGTAGTCGATCACCTCTGTGGCGGCGGTTTCGCCGAGGGCGGGAAGTCCCTCGCCGCCGAGGGGATTGGGTGTGGTCCAGGTGCCGGAGGCGTCGATCACCGCCCGTGCGAGCACACGGTCTTCGGTGCCGTCGGCGCGGCGGATGTGTACCGAGAGCGGTTCGGTGTCGCGACCGGCATCCACCACGCGGTCGCGGCCGCGGCGGGCGACGCCGACGACCTCGGTGTTCAGGTGCACGGTGTCGCCGAGCGCATCAGCGAGCGGGATCAGGTAGTCGCGGGCCCAGTCCTGCCCGGTCGGATAGGCGTCGTCGGCGGGCGCGCTCCAGTCGGTGGATTCGAGTAGGCGGCGGGCGGCGGGGTCGACGAGTTCGCCCCAGCGGGAGAACACGCGGACGTGATTCCACTGCGATACCGCTGCTCCTGCGGTATCGCCGCGCTCGAACACCAGCACGGGCAGGTGGCGTTCGCGGAGTTGGGCGGCGGCGGCCAGCCCGATGGGTCCGGCTCCTACGACGACGACGGGCAGTTGGTTCATGATCCCGATTCCTTTCATCGACAGTCATCGATCATTCGATTGGAACTGTATCGACGTGCGTCGATCAATGCAACCATCGATATTGGTCGATATAGTGGTGGGTATGACGTCCCTGGATATGCCGATCGTGCGCAGCGGTGAAGCCACGTGGGAGGACACGCTGACCGTCGGCGACGCGACGACCTACGCGGCGTGGTTCGCCTGCCTTGCCGACCCGACCCGGGTGCGGTTGCTGCATCAGGTCGCCACCCGCCCGTCCGGAATCACCGTCGGCGAACTCGCCGAAGCTCTCGGGATCGGGCAGCCAACCATCTCCCATCACGTGCGCAAACTCGCCGATGTCGGGTTCGTCAACGTCCACAAGGACCGCACCTCCACGGTCGTGATGGTCAACCCCGCCTGCTGCACCGGCCTGCCCCATGCCGCCGACGCGGTCATGGGAGTGCTCACCCAACGCCCGTGCTGCCCCACCGACCTACCCGGCGACGTGTCGGTGCGTGCGATGACCGACGCCGATTGGGACGCGGTGCTGCGCATCTACGGTGAAGGCATCGCCACCGGCAACGCCACCTTCGCCACCGAGGTCCCCGCCCGAGAAACCTTGGACGCCCGATGGCTGCCCGAACACCGGTGGATCGCCGAGATCGACGGCCACGTCGTGGGCTGGGCGGCATTGAGTTCGGTGTCCGGTCCCGACACGTTCGAGGGGGTGGCCGAGAACTCGGTCTATGTCGCCGAGGACAAGCGCGGGCGTGGAGTCGGAAAGGCGTTGCTGCACAAGCAGGTCATCGCCGCCGACGAAGCAGGGCTGTGGACCTTGCAGACCTCGATCTTCCCCGAGAACCGCGCCAGCATCGCCCTGCACCACTGCGCCGGATACCGCACGATCGGTGTGCGCGAACGCATCGGCCAGCGCGAGGGCGTGTGGCGCGACACGGTCGTTCTCGAACGCCGGAGCCCGGTCAACTGACACCCGGTGGCACCTCGACGCCGTTCGCGGTGCCGGTCGTTCGCTCGACGCCGAGATCGACTCTTCTTCGGATCAGGCCGACATGGAGGTGCGTGATGGTCCGTCGGGTCGGCTCGGCACCCGAGGGGACTGTTCCCTCGGTCAGGTCGGGTCAGGCGGGCCGGGGTGCGTACATGATGACGGCGACGCCGATCAGGCACAGGGCGGCACCGGCGAGGTCGTAGCGGTCGGGACGGAATCCGTCCAAGGCCATTGCCCACAGCAGTGATCCGGCGACGAAGACGCCGCCGTAGGCGGCGAGGATGCGCCCGAAGTGGGCATCGGGTTGCAGGGTGGCGACGATTCCGTGCAGTCCTAGCGCGATGACACCGGCGCCGATCCATACCCAGCCGCGGGCCACCACTGTGCCCACCACGAAACTCGAAATCACCAACAGGGCCGCGTCCGCAGGGAAACTATCGCAGCAGGCGATCGAATTCCACACGCAATCGCAGCGGCGATCGAACTTCAGCCAGAGGTCCAATCGCTATACCCGCGACCAGCAGCTCGGGTGCGATCGGTCACGGGTTCATTCCCGCTCGGGTCAGTGCCACCAGGTGGGCGACCGCTGTGTCGGTGGATAGTTCGGTGGCCGCGGTGAGGGCGTGCAGGCAGTAGGTGGCCAGTTCCTCGGCTGCGATGTCGGTTCTGACCGTTCCGGCGGCCGCGGCCTCGGCGATCACATCGGTCAGTAGGTGGCGAAGCTGCTGTTGCGCTCGGGCGACATGCGGGCTGCGGTGCAGCACCGCCCCCAGTTCGGTGTCGTGCTGACGTCCCGCTTCTCGCAGGATGCCCGCATATTTTGCCAGCACTGTATCCAAACGCTCGGAGACATCGGTTTCGGCGACGACCGAAGTCAGCTGGTGCAGGTGTGTAGTGACCTGCGTTTCGTGCCATGCCTCGAGGATGGCACCGACGTCGGAGAAGTACTTGTAGAGCGTCGCTCGGCCGATGCCGACGTGATGGGCGATCTGCGACATGGTCACCGATGTCACGCCGTGCTGTCCGACCAATTGCGCGGTGGTGTCGAGAATTGCCTCACGCACAGTGCGGCGGTGCGCATCGACGGTCTCGTTCCACAACTTCGGCACCCGATAAGGCTACATTCCGCCACTGAGGTAGACACTCCGACGGCATCGATACATACTGTATCGTAAAAATCTTGTGTTGCTCAAACTGGAAGAGGTACATCGATGACGTCTCCGCCTCCGTCGCCACGACCGAACCCTCCCGTCCCACGCTGGGTGAAAATCATCGCCATTGCCGCCGTGGTCGCAATCGTTCTGCTGGTACTCGGCATCCTGGTGGGAGGCGATCGGCACGGACCGGGGCGGCACGTTGGCTCAGCGGCTCTCACCGCCACCGTGCTCTCGGGATGCTTGTGATGTCGTCGGGGACCCGAAAGCTCACCTTGACTGTGCATGTGGGCGCTTCGGTCGGCTGGCTCGGTGCGGTGGTGACGTTTCTGGTCATGGCCGTGGCCGGAGTGGGCACTGCCGATGTGGAACTGGTTCGGGCGGTCGATCTGATCGCACCATTGTTGGTCCGGTGGGTATTGGTGCCGTTGGCTTTCGCGACACTGGTGACCGGGGTGGTCGTGTCGGTCGCCACTCCGTGGGGTTTGCTGCGCCACTACTGGGTGCTGTTCAAGTTGCTGCTCACCCTCGTCGCGACCGTGGTTCTTCTGCTCTACACCCGTACGGCACAGGTGTACGGGGACCTGGCGATGCGTCCCGACACACCCCTGGAGGCGTTGCGGGCTCCGACGTTCGTCGTCCATGCCTCGTTGGCGGTGATGATTCTGGTCGCGGCGATGATCCTGGCGATGTATAAACCCCGCGGGCTCACGCCACGCGGATTGCGGCAACGTCGAGAACACGCTGCCGCGGCCCAATCCTGACCGAGAGAGCTCTCACACGTAACTGCCTGGCGAAAAATGGGTGGCTTGAGCGAGGAGTTCAGGCGTGTTCGCCGAGGGTTCGTGTGCCCGAAACTGGAGTGGGTTCGGCGTGGGTTCGCGCTGCTAGATTCGAGAGGTGCTGTCCGGCTGTTCGAGGGCGTTCGCGCGTCCATTGCTGATGGTCACCTTGGTGGTGGCCGTGCTGGGCATGCACCATCTCCTGTTCTCGGTCGTCGAGGCCCCGGCGCACAATGCGGGTTCGCACCACGGCTCCTCCGGCGAGGCGGCCGTGGTGGCGCCGTCGGCCTTCGTCGAGGTCCGGACGTATGCCGCGTGCTGCGCTGTGCCGCTGATGGCCGGCGAGGGCGAGTCGGATGGTCGGGGTCGCGTTCCTGCGGGTGAGCACCATGGTGGTCGCGATCTGTTGCACCTGTGCCTGGCGATTCTGGCCGCGATCGCGGGCGTGGCTCTGGTCCTCGTCGCTGTCATCTGGCCACCGTCTGCCAGTGTCGAACGAGGGGTACTTCGCTGGGGTATCGGCGAGGTTGCGCGCCCGCCCCCGGGGCCGACGTTGCGGCGCCTGGCTGTTCTGTGTGTGTGGCGGCAGTGATCGACGTCCGCCGGATCCAGTGAGTTCCTCCCGGGTCGCGGTGCTGATTTCGCACGCCTTCAACCCCATCGAAACTTTCAGGAGCATTCATGTCTGGCAAGACTTTTACCTCGGCTGTTGTGGCGGTACTGGCTTCGGCGGCTGTGCTGTCCGGCTGTAGCGACGACGATTCGGCCGGCGGTCACGACGAGCACAGCAGTGCCGCGGCCACCACTACGGCGGCGGCCTCGACCGCCCCGACGAGCGGTGCTGCGGCGACAGCGGTGCGCAACGACGCCGACGTCGCCTTCGCTCGGCAGATGATCCCTCATCACGAGCAGGCGGTGGCGATGGCGGCGATGGTGCCGTCGCGCTCGACCAATCCGCAGGTGCTGGACTTGGCCGCGCGGATCCAGGCTGCCCAGGACCCCGAGATCGCGACCATGACCGCATGGTTGCAGGCATGGGGAGCAACGACCACACCCACCACCAGCGCCGGTACGGGTATGGACCACGGCGGCACATCGATGCCTATGACGCCCGAGGCCATGCCCGGAATGATGAGCGATGAACAGATGGCCCAGATGCAGGCCGCTACCGGTGCCGAATTCGACCGGATGTGGCTGACCGGCATGATCGCCCACCATCAGGGAGCTATCGAGATGGCGCGCACCGAACTGGCCGCGGGCGCCAACCCGCAGGCCAAGGCATTGGCCCAGCAGATCATCGACGCCCAACAGTCCGAGATCACCCAGATGCAGGGCCTGCTGCAAGGCTGATATTCGGACGAGACGCCCCTGCCTCGCGGACTCCTCGACGCAGGGGCACTTTCGTCCCCGGGGTCGGTCAGGGGCCGGGCGTGGCGGGCTCTGGGCGCAGGGCGGAGCGGAGGGTGGCGGTGACCACGCCGGGCACCTGTTCGGGATTCAGGCGTCCGGTGCGTAGTTCGGTGGCGGCGCCGTGCAGGACGTAATGCACGAGGTTGACCAACCATTCCAAGGGCAGGTCGGTGCGCACCACTCCTTGGGTCCGCCCACGTTCAAGCAGGGCGGTGAGACGTTCGGCGGGGGCGGCGTGCAGGTCCCGGACCCGCTCGACACCCAGGGTCGCTTGCGCGGCGGTCAGCAGAGCCGCCGATTCGGCGACCAACGCCCAACTCGAGGCCAGCAAGACGCTGAGCGCCTGGTCGGCGTCGCCGTCGAGGTCCAATGCGGCAAGGGCCTTCTCGCCTTCGGTCAAGGCTTCGGTGAGGGCGGCGTCGACGAGTGCGCCACGTGTGCGGAAGTGCCCGTAGAGGGTTTGGCGCCCGACCCCGGCGGCGCGGGCGATGTCCTCGATGCTGGCATCGGGGTCCGCGCTCAGTTGCGCGCGGGCAGCCGCGACGATCGCGGCGATGCTGCGCTGGGCGTCGGCGCGGCGGCGTGGATGCGCGTCAGCGGTGGCCATAACCAGACCCTATCTCGTATGCCCGTGTACAGGTTATGCTTCCTCTCGTAATAACTCGTACGTGAATGTACGAGTTACATGGTTTGGGAGGACGCGATGACAGATCACGAAACCGAGCCGGTTGGGGCGCAGGCCCCACCGGTGTCCGAGTCCGGCGGCCACCCGCTGCGGTGGCGGATCCTGGCGCTGCTGGGGTTGGCGCAGTTGATGCTGATCCTCGATGTGACCGTGGTGGCGCTCGCGCTGCCTCACATCGGGGAGGATCTGGGATTGAGCCGTGAGGCGCTGACCTGGACGGTGTCGGCGTACACGCTGGCCTTCGGCGGACTGATGTTGCTGGGTGGGCGGATCACCGACCTGTTCGGTGCCAAGCCGGTGGTGCTGGCGGGTTTGATGGTCTTCGTCCTCGCCTCGCTGTCGGCGGGTCTGGGTGATTCCGCGCTGACCTTGTTGGGTGGGCGGATCGGCCAGGGTGTGGGGGCGGCGTTGCTCTCGCCCGCGGCACTGTCGCTGGTGGTAACCCTGTTCGAGGGGGCCGAGCGCAACCGGGCACTGGGGGTGTGGTCGGCACTGGGCGGCGGAGGTGCGGCGGTCGGGGTGCTGTTGGGCGGGCTGCTGACCGCCGGACCCGGATGGCCGTGGGTGTTCTACGTCAACGTCCCCATCGGGATGATGGTCGCGGTGGCGTTGACGGTGTTGTTGCCTGCCGCCACTCCCGCTGGTCCGCGTCCACGCCTGGATGTACTCGGCGCAGTGCTGGTCACCGCCTCTTCGGCGACTCTGATCTATGCCCTGGTCGGGGCCGGGGACCGTGGTTGGATCGACCTGTTCACCGCCGCGCTGGTGGGTGTGGCCGCACTCGGCTATGTCGGGTTCGTGGTTTGGCAGCGCCGTACCGCCTCGCCGCTGATGGATATCGGACTGTTGGCGCGGCGCCCTGTGGCCACGGGCGCTTTCCTGATCGTGATGGCGACGGCGTTGATGATCGCGGTCTTCTTCCTGGGCACCTTTTACTTCCAGAACCATCGCGGCTACAGCGCCGCGCGTACCGGCCTGCTGTTCCTGCCGGTAGCGATAGCCACCATGGCCGGGGCCGACCTCACCGGCCGCGCTCTGGCCGTCATCGACGCGAGCAGGCTCGCGGTCCTGGGGTTGGTGGTGGCCGCCGTCGGTCTTGCGATCCCGGCGATATGGCTGGACCCGGTGCCGGTAGTCCTCGGTGTCGCGGTGGCCGGAGCCGGGACGGGAGCATTGTTCGTGGTCGCCTCGGCCACCGCTCTCGGGCAGGTAGCCCCGCACGAGGCCGGGATCGCCTCGGGCATCGTGAGCACCTTCCACGAATTCGGGGCCTCCCTCGGCGCCGCGGTCACCTCCAGCGTCGCCGCCGCCAGCCTGCTCGGGACCACGACCGCCGGATTCACCCGCGGCTTCGTCACCGCCGCCCTGACCGCCGTCGTGGCCGCGGCGCTGGCCACGCGCCGCGGCACCGACGCGGTCTGACGCCACCGCTCACGCGACTTCGCCTTCCGCCGTCGGCACCGCGCAGGAGTCGATCGTTCGACGCGCGGAAATATCGATCGTCGCAGTCCGGATCCGCGACCCCGGGACCGAGTACGCCGAGGTCCCGCTCCCCATCTGCCATCCACTGCGGTACCACCGGACGGCAATTGAATTGCTTACCCTACGGGGGTATCTTGTGGTTGGTTACTTTCGGTTGTTCCGAACCCGCGCAGGAAAGAGGTTGGGATGGTTACCGCCGCTGTCGGTGTGTCCGGGATGACTTGCGGCGCTTGCGCAACCAAGGGTTCCACGGCGATCGGTGCTCTGGACGGGGTCACCGACGTATCCGCCGATCCGGCCACCGGCACGGTTCTCGCCACCGCGGAGACCCTGGTCGATCCGACCACGATCCGCGGTGTCGTCGACCCGATCGGCTCTCAGGTACGCGTATGACCTGTGGTGTCGGCGGGTGGATGTGGCGAGAAATCACCTTCGTGCCCGCAGCTTCCGACCCGACGGAGCTGCATGTGTGGGTCGATGTGGCTGCCGATCCGACAGCACCGCTGTTGGTGTTGTTGCACGCCGGAGGCCCGGATCATCACAGTCTCATCCCGCTGGCCGTACGACTGGCCGATCGCGGGCGTGTGGTGCTGCCGGATCTACGCGGCTACGGCGCTTCGGTCTGCCGTGATCCCGCCGCGCACACCTGGGCCCGCTACACCGACGACCTGATTGCTCTGCTCGACTACATGGACGCCGAGTCCGCGGTGCTCATCGGTGCAGGGTTGGGGTCGACGATCGCCTTGCGTGCGGCCGCGGCCTACCCGGATCGGGTGGCGGGAGCGGTGTTGATCGGGGTGGAGGACATCGAGGACGATCAGGCCAAAGCCGCCGAGATCGAATTCATGGACGCCTTCGCCGAGCGCGTGGCCGCCGAAGGGATCCACGCCGGGTGGGAACCGATCCTGGCGCAGTTCCCGCCGGTGGTCGGGGCGATGGTGCGCGACGCGATCGCCCGCTCGGATCCAGCCAGCATCGTGGCCGCGGCCGCGATAGGGCGCGACCGTTCCTTCGCCGCCGTCGACGAACTGGCAGTGATCACTGCCCCGGTGCTGGTCTTTCCCGGAACCGACCCCCGCCACCCGACCGCGCTGGCCCGGCAGGTGGCGGGCACCGTCACCGACGGTCGGGTAGCGCCGGTGCAGATCTCCGGAGATCTGCACACCGCCGAGGATCTCGCTGCCGCCCTGGCTCCGGCTATCGCGACCTTTCTGACCAGCTTGCGCGGCAGGTGAGCGAGGTGTGCCGACTCGCCGTGGGAGGGCGGTGGCACCGACGCCACCCAGCCCCGAGGGCGGCTGGACTAGATTGGGTTGGCAGATCTGTTCATGGCATCAGTGTCGCGATCCGCCTTTTCGGCGACGGCGCACGAGAACGAGGGAGGTGACGGTGAACGCGATCGGAACTGCCGCGCCGTCGCTGTCCCTCGCTGCTGTGTCGGTCCGACGGCGTCGCCGCTTGTTGACCGCGGCTGTGGTCGTGGTAGCGCTGCTGGTGGCACTGCTGGTCTGCCATCTGCTGACCTCCGGTCCTCAATCTCGTTCCCGCGCTCACGCGCATGTCGGAATGACCGCGTCGCAGATCAACGGTGAGCACGAACACGCTGCCGACTCGACGGAAATCGGGTGCATCCCGCGTACCGGTCACTGCGTGGCGCAGGTGGTGTTGCCCGCGCGTATCACCGATCCGTTCGCGATCGGTTGGCTGATCGCCCTGCTGCTCGCCGCCGTGGTCGCGGTGTCTGTGCCTGTGTCGGCGGGTCGATGGACTCGTGGTCCTCCCCATCGTGAAGTCGTGGTCGCGGTCGGCGGCCGGGAGATCTTGAATCGGTTCTGTATCGCTCGACGCTGATCGGTCAGCGCGGGCCCACCTCTGTTTGTTGCTGGTGGGCCGGTGTCTGCCCGTTCACCGCCTCGACGGGCCACCACCTCCGGGTGGGATGCGGCCCGGATACAGGAAGCGACAGTCGAATGAACAAAGTGGTGCTGCCCGCACGCCCCGAGCCCGGAGTATCCGCTGCTACAGCAATCCTCGGGGGCGCGGTGCGTGGCCCCGAGGCTCTGGTCGGCAACACCCCCGTGCTGTGGATCGGACAACCTCTCGCGCCAGCGGGAAGAGGCTTCTGGGCCAAGCTCGAAGGGTTCAATCCCGGCGGGATGAAGGACCGTCCCGCCCTGCACATGGTCGCTCGGGCCCGCGAACGCAACGAACTCGTCCCGGGGGCGCGGATCGTTGAATCCACTTCCGGCACTTTGGGGTTGGGTCTGGCGTTGGCAGGGCTGGCCTACGGGCACCCGGTCACCGTGGTCACCGACCCGGGTATGGAACCGATGGTGGTTCAGATGCTGGGTGCCTACGGCGCGTCGGTGGAGATGGTCGACCAACCGCATCCGGCCGGTGGTTGGCAGCAGGCCCGCCGCGACCGGGTGCAGGAGCTGCTCGACGCGCAGCCGGGTGCTTGGTGCCCGGACCAGTACTCCAATCCCGACAATGTCGCCGGTTACGAGTCGCTGGCCATGGAGCTGCTCGAACAATTGGGCGGTGTCGACGTGCTGGTGTGCGCGGTCGGCACCGGCGGACACTCGGCGGGGGTCGCGCGGGTACTGCGCCGCTCCCATCCCGATCTGGTGCTGATCGGGGTCGACACCGTCGCGTCGACGATCTTCGGACAGCCCGCGGGGCCACGGTTGATGCGCGGGCTGGGTTCCTCGATCTACCCCGCCAACGTCGACTACGACGCCTTCGACGAAGTGCACTGGGTCGCTCCCGCCGAAGCGGTGTGGGCCGCGCGGGCACTGGCGGGCACTCACCACGCCAGCGGCGGCTGGAGCGTGGGCGCGGCAGGGTTGGTCGCGGGCTGGGCCACGGGTGTGTACGAGGCGGGTACGCGGATCGCGGCGGTGTTCCCCGATGGGCCGCAACGCTACTTCGACACCGTCTACAACAACGACTACTGCACCGCCCACGATCTGCTGCTCGCGCAGCCTCCGACCGGCCCACAGACCGTGGCCACCCCGCAGGAGGCAGTGTTCCGGTCGTGGACGCGCTGTACGCGGATCCTCGACCCCCGCACTCTGAGTACTGACGCGAAGGAGCAGGACCGGTGACCGGTGTGATCCGTAGTTTCGGCAGCTTCGACCTCCCGGCGCGGCTGCTGATGATCAATCAGTTCGGCATCAACCTCGGGTTCTACATGCTCATGCCCTACCTAGCCGGCTATCTGGCCGGTCCGCTCGGGCTGGCGGCCTGGGCGGTGGGGCTGGTGCTGGGAATCCGAAATTTCTCCCAGCAGGGCATGTTCCTGCTCGGGGGCACCCTGGCCGACCGCCTCGGCTACAAACCACTCATCGTCGCCGGATGCCTGTTACGCACCGGCGGATTCGCGTTGCTGGTCTTCGCCACCGACCTGCCCGCCCTACTGCTCGCCTCGGCGGCGACCGGGTTCGCCGGAGCCTTGTTCAACCCCGCGGTGCGCGCCTACCTCGCCGCGGACACCGGCGAACGCCGAGTGGAGGCGTTCGCGCTGTTCAACATCTTTTATCAGGCCGGAATCCTGGCCGGACCGCTCCTCGGGCTGGGTTTGATGGTTCTGGACTTCCGTCTCACCGCCGCGGTAGCCGCCGCGGTATTCGCGGTGCTCACCCTCGCTCAGCTGCTGGCGTTGCCGCCGCGACGGGAGAGCACCGCGTCCGAGCGCGGCTCGGTCCTCGCCGACTGGGGCACAGTGGTCGGAAACCGCCGGTTCCTGGCGTTCGCTACGGCGATGATCGGCTCGTATGTGTTGTCGTTCCAGGTGTATCTGGCGTTGCCCCTGCATGCGGGATCTCTCACCGTAGAGCATGCCCAATTGCTGGTGTCGGCGCTGTTCGTGGTGTCTGGTCTCATCGCGGTGGCCGGACAGTTGCGCATCACCGCGTGGTTTCGCGCCCGCTGGGGCACCAGCCGCGCCCTGGTGGTGGGTATGGCGATCCTCACCCTCGCTTTCGTGCCGTTGGCGCTGATTTCCCGCGCGGATCTGCTCGGTGCCCCGGCGGCGATCGTGGCGTTGCTGGGGTGTGCGGCGCTGTTGGCGGTGGGCACGGCCGCGGTGTTCCCGTTCGAGATGGACACCGTGGTCACCCTCGCTCGGGAACGGCTCGTGGCCACCCACTACGGGTTCTACAACACTGTCGTCGGTGTCGGCATCCTGGCCGGAAATCTGGCTACCGGCACCCTGCTCGGCGTCGCCCGGGACGCGGGCGCGGACTGGGCGGTGTGGGCCGGGCTCATCGCCATCGGTGCGGTATCCACCTTTGCCCTGTCCTACCTCGACCGCCACCCACCCGGCGACGGCGTCGACGAGGACGCCGATCACGATGATCC
This sequence comes from Nocardia noduli, assembly GCF_019038455.1. NCBI lineage: Bacteria > Bacillati > Actinomycetota > Actinomycetes > Mycobacteriales > Nocardiaceae > Nocardia > Nocardia noduli. The sequence continues at coordinate 4,351 of NZ_JAFMPL010000095.1, read as the reverse complement.
GCCCACTGTCGAACTACCCGTCCTGGCGGGAGCGTGGTCGGGACGGCAGTATCACCGCGACGACGATCCGCCCACGATCGAACTGCCCGCACTGCCACCCGTATCTCCCGCACTGCCACCCGTATCTACAGGGGGTCGACATCGACCCGCACGCGAGCGGCCTGGTGGCTGGTAGGTCAGTGCCGGTAGGACAGCACACTCATCATTCCCGCTTCCCCGTGATAGGCGTTGTGGCAGTGCAGCATCCACTGCCCTGGATTGTTCGCGTCGAAGTCGACCTCGACGGTGTCACCGGCGGCCACGATCACGGTGTCCTTGCGCGGCCCGCCTCCGCTGCCGTCGACCATGGCGAAGGTGTGCCCGTGCAGATGCATCGGATGGAACATGGTGGTGGCGTTGACCAACCGCAACCGCACCCGTTGTCCCTGCGACACCTCGAACACCGTGTGCCCGCCCTCGTGGACCGAGCCGTCCAGGGGTGCATGGTCGTTGATCGTCCACACATATCGGGCGGCATCAGCGCCCAGCCGCACATCGAGCACCTTGTCGGGTGCGCGCGCGGGCAGGCGCACCGCCGGGTCGGCCCGCAGCCGGTCCACGGTCAAGGGCGCGGTGGCCAGTTCCCGTACTCGCACGCGCGGGTCCGGTGCCTGGCCGGGTCCGGTGCGGATCAGCGCCATCGCCTGCCCCGTTTTGCCTTCCGCCGCCGCGAGCAGTGGGAATACGCCTTCGGCGAGTTCGACGACGGCGTCGTAACGTTCGCCCATTCCGATCAGCAACGAGTCGGTCGTGGTCGCGAAGACGGGAAAGCCGTCGGAGTGGGTGACGCGCAACCGGTGGCGGCCGAGCGCGACACGGAAGGCGGTATCGGCGGCGGCATTGATGATCCGCAACCGCATCCGCTGCCCCGGCCGGGCATCGAAGGTCACCGGATCGGTGGGGGCACGGCCGTTGATCAGAAACAACGGGTAGCTCACATCCCCACCGTGATCACCCAACGGAGCGCTCTGCGCGGTCTGGTGTCCGCCATGACCTGCGTGCCCGCCCGCCTGAGCGGGGTGGGCGCTCATGTCGTGCATGCCCGCCGCACGCAACCGGGCAAGTTCGGTGTCGGGATCGCGTCCCTCGATCCCGTCGAGCCAGTCATCGAGCACGACCACCGCTTCCAGGTCGTAATCGGCGCCGTCGGCGGGGTCCTCCACGATCAGCGGGGCATACAACCCGCGATCGAGCTGCACGCCGGTGTGCGGATGCAACCAATAGGTCCCCGCGTCGGGGACGGTGAACTCGTAGTCCGATCCGGTCCCGGCTGCGATGGGAGCCTGGGTCAGACCGGGGACACCGTCCATGTCCGCGCGCAGCGCCAGCCCGTGCCAGTGCACCGTCGATGCCTGCGGCAGCGCGTTGTCGACCCGCACCGCCGCGACCTCGCCGCGCCCGAGTCGGATCTCCGCTCCTGGCAGGCGTCCCCCGTAAGTCCAGGTCGACACCAGCACACCGCCCAGATCCACCACCGAGGACTCCGCACGCAACGCGAACCGGCGAACCGGCGCCGAGCCTGCGCGCCGCCGTGCCTCGGCCACCCGCACGGCCTCCGAATCCACTCCCACCGCCCTGCCCGACCCCGAGTCGGCCGAGCACCCCGCCGCGACCGCCACAGCGCAGCCGAGTCCGGCTGCGAGCACATCCCGCCGCGACCACCCCGCGCGCTGTCCCTTCACGCCTCGATCGTAACTACCCCCACCCCGTATCTCGGGCCTGGTCGGACTGCTCGATCGGAGTAGCGGTGTGTCGAACCGCCGACACGCTTTACTGATACCCCCTAGGGGTATATTCTGCGAGTTATGTCCAGCGATCAGAACCCCGCCGAAGACCGCCACCATTTGCACGCCGACCACATCGGCACCACCGCTGCGGCCTCGGATGCCCACGCCCACGGCGATCACACCGAGCAGGGCGAGAAACACCCCGGCCATGGCGGCCACCATGAGCACGGCGACGATCACGAGGGGCACGGCGGTCATGCCGGTCACGATGTAGGGATGTTCCGGCGCCTGTTCTGGGTGATGCTAGTGCTGGCGGTGCCGGTCGTGGCGGCGTCGATGATGTTCGCCGATCTGCTCGGCTACACCGTGCCCGACGCCTTGTCGTGGGTGTCCCCGCTGGGCGGCACCATCATGTTCTTCTGGGGCGGGCGTCCGTTCCTGACCGGCGCGGTCACCGAGATCCGCGCCCGCCAACCCGGGATGATGCTGCTGATCGCGCTGGCGATCACCGTCGCCTTCCTCGCCTCCTGGGGCGCGACTCTCGGCATTCTGGCCCACGACCTGGACTTCTGGTGGGAACTGGCGCTGCTCATCGTGATCATGCTGCTCGGGCACTGGATCGAGATGCGTTCACTCGGCCAAGCCTCCAGCGCCCTGGAATCCTTGGCAGCCCTACTACCCGACCAGGCCGAACGCCTCGGCGAGGACGGCACGGTCACCACCGTGCCTGTCAGCGAGCTGCGTGCCGCGGATCTGGTCGTGGTGCGCCCGGGCGGGCGTGTGCCCGCCGACGGCACCGTCGAAACCGGGACCGCCGACGTCGACGAATCCATGATCACCGGTGAGTCCAAGCCCGTGCGCCGGGCACCTGGGGACAAGGTCGTCGCCGGAACCGTCACCACCGACTCGGCTCTGCGCGTACGGATTACCGCCGTGGGCGACGACACCGCCCTGGCCGGGATCCAACGCCTGGTCGCCGAAGCCCAGAACTCCACTTCCCGCGCCCAAGTCCTGGCCGACCGCGCCGCCGCCCTGCTGTTCTGGTTCGCCTCGATCTCCGCGGTCCTCACCGCGACGGTGTGGTTGGTGCTTGGTGAACCCGAATCCGCGATCACCCGCACCATCACCGTCCTGGTCATCGCCTGCCCGCACGCCCTCGGCCTGGCCATCCCGCTGGTCATCGCCATCGCCACCGAACGCGCCGCCCGCGCCGGAGTCCTGATCACCGACCGCCGCGCCTTGGAAGCCATGCGCACTGTCGATGCGGTCCTGTTCGACAAGACCGGCACCCTCACCCGCGGCGAACCCGCCCTGATCGCAGCGATCGGCGCCAACGGCACCACCGAGGATCAGGTCATCGCCCTGGCGGCGGCGGTCGAAGCCGACAGTGAACACCCCCTCGGACGCGCCATCATCACCGCCGCCACCGGCCGCGACCTCACGGTTCCCACCGCGACGGAATTCTCCGCCCGCAACGGCATCGGCGTCACCGCCACCATCGACGGTGCCACCGTCTCCGTCGGCGGCCCCGGCATGCTCGCCGAACATCAACTCAACGCCCTCCCGCAAACCCGAACCTGGGCCGAAGAAGGCTCGACGGTCCTGCACATCGTGCAAGACGAGCAGATCGTGGGCGCTGTCGCGCTCGCCGACGAGATCCGTCCCGAATCCGCCCAAGCCATCACCGCACTCCACGACCGGGGAATTCATGTCGCGATGATCACCGGCGACGCCGAACCGGTCGCCCGCACCGTCGCCGCCCGCCTGGGCATCGACGAAGTCTTCGCCGGTGTCCTGCCCCAAGACAAAGGCGCCAAAGTCCAAGCACTCCAAGACGCCGGGCGCATCGTGGCGATGGTCGGCGACGGCGTCAACGACGCCCCCGCCCTCGCACGCGCAGACGTCGGCATCGCCATCGGCGCGGGAACCGACGTCGCCATCGCCTCGGCCGGAGTCGTGCTGGCCAGCGACGACCCCCGCTCGGTCCTCTCGATCATCACCCTGTCGAAAGCGACCTACCGCAAAATGATCCAGAACCTCACCTGGGCAGCCGGATACAACATCCTCGCCGTCCCCCTCGCCGCCGGAATCCTCGCCCACTGGAACATCACCCTGCCCATGGAAATAGGCGCACTGCTCATGTCCGCCTCCACCGTCGTCGTCGCACTCAACGCCCAACTGCTACGACGACTCGACCTGCGCCCCGACACCATCGCGCCAATCTCGGACCAAGACGCAGCGACCCCCTCCGCGCATTCGTTGCACACAAGTAATTGAGGTCTCGCCGCGCAGATCCTGAACTCGACCCGAACAGATGTGATCCCCGCCTACTCCGCCGCGCCACCGATGCCGTGGCCCCAAGCTGGTGAACCTCTCGATGGCACACCAAGCACATCAACTGACGCCAGGTACCAAAGTCCTGCTTCTCGCATTTATGGGGACTGTGGATTTTTTTTTGGGCTCTGGCTCACTTCCGGTGGTAGCTCAGCGCGTTCTGACGGCAGGATGTGTCGGTGGATGTGGTGAATGTATCTGTCGGAGTTGTCTTTTCAGGGTTGAAGCCGCTGGTTGTCGAGGATGTGGAT